>JBFINI010000126.1:0-8267 GCA_041611275.1 Burkholderiaceae bacterium | reverse complement strand
CGGCCGACGCACTGATGATCGTCGATGAATCGCACGTGACGATCCCGCAGCTTGGCGGCATGTATCGCGGCGACCGCTCGCGCAAGGAAACGCTGGTCGACTATGGGTTCCGGTTGCCGTCGGCGCTGGATAACCGGCCACTGCGTTTCGACGAATTCGAGCGCAAGATGCGCCGCTGCATCTTCGTTTCGGCCACCCCGGCCGGCTTCGAACTGCAGCGCTCGTCGCAGGTCGTTGAGCAGGTCGTACGGCCGACCGGGCTCATCGATCCGAAGGTCGAGGTCAGGCCGGCGCGCACGCAGGTCGATGACGTGCTGGCCGAGATCGCCTTGCGGGTGGCGCAGCGCGAGCGGGTGCTGATCACCACGCTCACCAAGCGGATGGCCGAGGACCTGACCGCGTTTCTTGCCGAGCACGGGATCAAGGTTCGCTACCTGCATTCGGACATCGATACCGTCGAGCGTGTCGAGATCATCCGCGACCTGCGTGCAGGCACCTTCGACGTGCTGGTCGGCATCAACCTGCTGCGCGAAGGGCTGGATTTGCCCGAGGTATCTCTGGTGGCAATCCTCGATGCCGACAAGGAAGGTTTCCTGCGGTCCGAGCGCTCGCTGATCCAGACGGTGGGCCGCGCGGCGCGCAACCTGAATGGCGCGGCGATCATGTATGCCGATGTGGTCACCGACTCGATGCGCCGGGCGATGGAAGAGATGGACCGGCGGCGCCAGAAGCAGGTCGAATTCAACCTGGCGCACGGCATTGAACCGCGTGGTGTCCTCAAGGACGTGAAAGAACTGATTGACGGGGTGTTCGACGCTTCGGCGCGACGCGAGTCGGCCGCCGAGGCGGCGTTCGAGGTGGTGGCACTCAGCGAAAAGCAGGCCGCGCGGGAGATCAAGCGCCTCGAGAAGCAGATGTTCGACCACGCCAAGAATCTCGAATTCGAAAAGGCGGCGCGGGTACGCGATCAGCTGGCGACGCTGCGCGAACAGGTCTTTGGCGGGCCGGGGGCCGACAAGGTCGTGCCGCTGGTGCCGCGGCAGAAGGCGGCGTGATGAAGCGTTCGCCGTTTGCCGCCGGATGTGGAGATTACGTGGGCTGGATTGAACTCCAGCCGGTGCTGACGGTCTTCCTGCCTCGGAATGCGGTTCCGCGCAGTGGGCCGGCAGGCAACAGTTTCTTTCTGACGTTTCCTTGAGTTCAACTTCTTTGCCATCAGTTTCTTTGATACTTGACCATTAACGGGCACGAATACGCCGGCCCGAACCAGAAAGGCGCTTGAGAGATGACTAAAGTTCTGTTCGTTTGCATGGGTAACATCTGCCGCTCGCCCACCGCGGAAGGGGTCTTCCGCAAGATGGTGCAGGAAGCGGGACTGGAGGAAAGTGTCCAGATCGCCTCCGCCGGAACGCACGCCTATCACGTGAGCGAGGCGCCAGACCTGCGCGCGCAGCAGGCGGCGCTGAAGCGCGGCTACGATCTCGGCGGGCTCAAGGCACGCCAGATCACTCAGGACGATTTCCGCGATTTCGACCTGATTCTGGCCATGGACTGGGAAAACCTGTCGCTGATGCAGCAGCAGTGCCCGCGTGCCTACAAGCACAAGCTGCATCTGTTGATGCGCTTCGCCGGTGAGCACGATGCCGCCACCGTGCCGGATCCCTATTACGGGGGCCCCGAAGGCTTCAACACCGTCCTCGACTACGTCGAAGACGCCTGCCAGGGGCTGATCGACGTCGTTCGCCGTCGAGCGACGATGTACGCGGCCGCCTGAGCATCGCGACGCGGGCTGCGCCGTCTTTGCTTGTCCAGCGCCGCCCTGACCGGGCGGCGCCTTTGCATCTGGGCGCGATTTCGGCGTCGCGCGTGCGGTGGCGAGGCGCTGCGGCTGTTGTCCGATCGGTCATCAGGGCCGGTCTGACCTCGTTGCGGAACAAAGGTTGATCAAAATTGTCGGAAAAGGTAGAATCCCGAGTGCATTGATCGGGAATCTGTGGCGAGTCTGACGGTCTCAGGCTCATCAGCGGCATGCCGCCGCGATCGACACAAGGGGATGAACGATGCGTCTCACCACGAAAGGACGGTTTGCCGTGACGGCCATGATTGACTTGGGCCTACGCCAGCATCTGGGTCCGGTCACGCTGGCTTCGATCAGTCAGCGTCAGGACATTTCTTTGTCCTACCTCGAGCAGCTCTTCGGCCGCTTGCGCCGGCACGAACTGGTCGCCAGCACCCGCGGTCCGGGCGGCGGCTACACGATGGGCCGGCCGATGACTGAAATTTCGGTCGCCGACGTAATCTACGCGGTCGACGAGCCGCTCGACGCCACGCAGTGCGCCGGCAAGGAGAACTGCGACAACGATCAACGCTGCATGACCCACGATCTATGGGCCAACCTGAACCGGGTGATGATCGATTATCTCGACTCGGTCAGCCTGCAGCAGCTGGTCGACGAGCAGCGCGAGCGGCTGGCTCGCAAGGGCGTGAGCATTGCGGCGCTGCAGGATAATCGCAGCATTCGCGAGCGCAGTGACGCCGCCAAAACCGCCAAAGAAATCGCTGCCGTGTCCTGAGGTGATGGTCTCCATGCAACTGCCGATCTATCTCGATTACTCGGCCACCACGCCGGTGGATCCGCGTGTCGTCGACAAGATGATTCCGTATCTGCGCGAGCAGTTCGGCAATCCAGCATCGCGCAGCCACGCCTTCGGCTGGGCGGCGGAAAAGGCGGTCGAAGAGGCGCGGGAACAAGTGGCGCAGCTGGTCAACGCCGATCCGCGCGAGATCATCTGGACCTCGGGCGCGACCGAGGCGACCAATCTGGCCCTCAAGGGTGCCGCGCATTTCTACAAGGACAAGGGCAAGCACCTGGTCACGGTCAAGACCGAACACAAGGCGACGCTCGACACGATGCGCGAACTCGAGCGCGAGGGCTACGAGGTCACCTATCTCGACGTCAAGGACAACGGACTGCTTGATCTGGAGGCGTTCACAGCGGCGCTGCGTCCGGAGACGATCGTGGTGTCCGTGATGCTCGTCAATAACGAAATCGGCGTGATCCAGGACATTGCGGCGATCGGCAACATCTGCCGCGAGCGCGGAATCGTCTTTCACTGCGACGCGGCGCAGGCCACCGGCAAGGTGGTGATCGATCTGGCGAAACTGAAAGTCGACCTGATGTCCTTTTCGGCGCACAAGACCTACGGTCCGAAGGGTATCGGCGCGCTGTATGTTCGGCGCAAGCCGCGGGTGCGGCTGGAAGCGCAGATGCACGGCGGCGGCCACGAGCGCGGACTGCGCTCGGGCACGTTGCCGACGCACCAGATCGTCGGCATGGGCGAGGCGTTCCGGCTGGCGCGCGAGGAAATGGCCACCGAGAGCGAACGCATCCGCATGCTGCGCGACCGCCTGCTCAAGGGACTGCTGGAAATCGAAGAGGTCTACGTCAACGGCGATCTCGAGCAGCGGGTGCCGCACAACCTGAACATGAGCTTCAACTATGTCGAGGGTGAAAGCCTGATCATGGCGATCAAGGACATCGCGGTGTCCTCGGGCTCGGCCTGCACGTCGGCCAGCCTGGAGCCGTCGTATGTGCTGCGCGCCCTTGGCCGCAGCGACGAACTGGCGCACAGCTCGATCCGCTTCACGGTCGGCCGCTTCACCACGGTTGAGGAAATCGACTTCACGATCGACCTGCTCAAGCGCAAGGTCACCAAGCTGCGCGACCTGTCGCCGCTGTGGGAGATGTTCAAGGAAGGGGTCGATTTGAACTCGGTGCAGTGGGCCGCTCACTGACGAACGGAAGCAGCGAATCGGAGAGCAACATGGCATACAGCAACAAGGTTATTGATCACTACGAGAACCCGCGCAACGTCGGTGCGTTCGACAAGAATGACGAAGCGGTGGGCACGGGCATGGTCGGCGCACCGGCGTGCGGCGACGTGATGAAGCTGCAGATCAAGGTCGGCGCAAACGGCGTCATCGAGGACGCGCGCTTCAAGACCTACGGCTGCGGCTCGGCCATCGCGTCGAGCTCGCTGGTCACCGAGTGGGTCAAGGGCAAGACCTTGGACCAGGCGACGACGATCAAGAACACGCAGATCGCAGAGGAGCTGGCGCTACCGCCGGTGAAGATCCATTGCTCGATCCTGGCCGAAGACGCCATCAAGGCCGCGGTCGAGGATTACCGTCACAAACACGCCGTCGCGCCGGAAGCGAAAGCAGCGTGAACGAAAGCAAGGAGAGCGAAGTCATGGGCGTCACGATGACCGAGCGCGCCGCCAAACACGTGGCCGGCTTTCTGGCGCGTCGGGGCAAGGGGATGGGCGTGCGCCTTGGGGTGCGCACGACCGGTTGCTCGGGCATGGCGTACAAGCTGGAGTACGCCGACTCGGCCAATCCGGAAGACCAGCAGTTCGAAAGCCACGGCGTGAAGATCTTTATCGATCCCAAGAGCCTGGCCTATCTGGATGGGACCGAACTCGACTTCGTCCGCGAAGGTCTGAACGAGGGCTTCCAGTTCAACAATCCGCGTGAAAAAGACCGCTGCGGCTGCGGCGAGTCGTTCCGCGTCTAGATTCGTCGTCGTGGCAGCTGCCGGGTGCGGCGGCTCAAAGCCGCTGCATGTCGTGATTCTTCGCAAAGAAAACACGTGAACGATCCGCGTCGCGATCATTTCGCCTTGTTCGACCTGCCCGCGCGCTTCGCCATCGACGAGGCGCTGCTTGAACAGGCTTACCGGCGCGTGCAGGCACAGGTGCATCCGGACCGGTTTGCAACCGCGGGCGCGGCGGAAAGGCGCGTGGCGATGCAGTGGGCGGCGCGCGCCAATGAGGCATTGCGCACCTTGCGTTCGCCGGTGGCGCGGGCGGCGTACCTGTGCGAACAGCATGGCCAGCCGATCGACGCCGAATCGAATACGGCGATGCCGGCGGAGTTCCTGAACCAGCAGATGCAGTGGCGCGAAGAGCTCGACGAAGCACGCGAACGTGGCAGCGCCGCGGCGCGCACACTGGCCGCCGAGGTCGAGGCGCGGCGCGACGAGGTGCTGGCGCGGGTTGCCGCGGCGCTCGACGAAAATGGCGACTACGCCGCTGCGGCCGCCGGGGTGCGTGAGCTGCATTTCATCGATCGCTTCCGTGACGAGCTGAGCGCGCACCTCGGAGCCGACATGACGGCGCCGGCGGGCAGCGCACCCTGATGGCACTGCTGCAGATTGCCGAGCCCGGACAGTCGGCGGCGCCGCACCAGCACCGGCTGGCGGCGGGCATCGATCTGGGCACGACCAACTCACTGGTGGCCACCGTCAGGCACGGCCTGGCTGAGGTGCTGCGCGACGAAGCCGGAAGGCCGCTCTTGCCGTCGATCGTGCGCTATCTGCCCGATGGCAAAGTCGAAATCGGTCACGACGCGCAGGCCCACCAGGCGAGCGATCCGCGCAACACGATCGTTTCCGTCAAGCGGTTCATGGGCCGTGGCGTCAAGGATGTCGCCCATGTCGAGAACTTGCCGTACGACTTCGTCGATGCGCCAGGCATGCTGCAGATCAAGACGGCGGCCGGGATCAAGAGTCCGGTCGAAGTCTCGGCGGAAATCCTGAAGGCGTTGCGCCAGCGTGCCGAAGCGGCGCTGGGCGGCGAACTGGTTGGCGCGGTGGTCACCGTACCCGCGTACTTCGACGATGCGCAGCGACAGGCCACGCGCGATGCGGCACGCATTGCCGGCATCAACGTGCTGCGCCTGCTGAACGAGCCGACCGCTGCCGCGCTGGCCTACGGCCTGGACAACGAGGTCGAAGGCGTCTACGCCGTTTACGATCTGGGCGGCGGCACCTTCGACATTTCGATCCTGAAGCTAACGCAAGGCGTGTTCGAGGTGCTTTCCACCGGCGGCGACTCGGCGCTCGGTGGCGACGACTTCGACCATCGCCTGTATTGCTGGGCGCTGGACCAGGCCTCGCTGTCGCTGCTGCCGCCGGCGGATCAGCGGCTGCTGACCGTCAAGGCGCGTGCGGCGAAGGAAACGCTGAGCAGCAAGCCCAACGCCACGCTGCAGGCGCGCCTGTCGAATCATCGCTGGGTCAATCTGACCATCGGTGCCGACACGTTCGCCGGCATGACGCAGCATCTGGTTGCCAAGACGATGACGGCCACGCGCAAGGCACTGGCCGACGCCGGACTGAAGGCTGCTGACGTCAAGGGCGTCGTGCTGGTCGGCGGTGCGACGCGGATGCCGAACGTCAGAAAGGCGGTGGCGGACCTGTTTGGTCGCGAACCGCTGGCCGACATCGACCCGGACCAGGTGGTCGCTGTCGGCGCCGCGCTGCAGGCCAACGTGCTGGCCGGTAACCGTCCGCAAGGCGATGACTGGTTGCTGCTCGACGTGATTCCGCTGTCGCTTGGGCTCGAGACGATGGGTGGGCTGGTCGAAAAGATCGTCACCCGCAATTCGACGATTCCGATCGCGCGCGCGCAGGAGTTCACGACCTTCAAGGATGGGCAGACGGCGATGGCGATCCACGTCGTGCAGGGCGAGCGCGAACTGGTCGATGATTGCCGGTCGCTGGCCCGCTTTGAACTGCGTGACATTCCGCCGATGGCTGCCGGCGCGGCGCGCATCCGCGTCACCTTCCAGATCGACGCCGACGGCCTGCTCTCGGTGGCCGCGCGCGAGACGACCAGCGGCGTCGAGGCATCGGTGACCGTCAAGCCCTCGTATGGTCTGCACGACGACGACATCACGCGCATGCTGGCCGAGTCGATGGGCTCGGCCGAGGCCGACATGCAGGCGCGCGCGCTGCGCGAGCAGCAAGTCGAGGCGCAACGCCTGCTGGAAGCCACCCAGCACGCGCTGTCCGCGGACCGCGATCTACTCGCTGAGGCGGAGTTTGCACAGATCGCCGCGCGGATGACAGATTTGGTCGGGCAGGCCGAGACCGGCGACGTCGCGGCGCTGAAAGCGGCGACCGAGCGGCTGGCTCAGAGCACCGAGGAATTTGCCGCCCGCCGCATGGATCGGAGCATTCGCGCCGCACTGGCCGGCCGTCGCGTCGACGACGTGATGGCCAAGTAGCGGGCGATGACGCGCATCACCGTCCTGCCGCACGAGGAGATCTGCCCGGGCGGCGCCGAGATCGAGGCCGATCCCGGCAAGAGCATCTGCCGCTCATTGCTGGATCACGACCTCGAGATCGAGCACGCCTGCGAACTGTCGTGCGCCTGCACGACCTGTCACGTCATCGTTCGGGAAGGTTTCAATTCGCTCGACCCGAGCGACGAGAACGAGGATGACATGCTCGACCAGGCTTGGGGCCTGACGCCGATGTCAAGGCTGTCGTGCCAGGCCATCGTCAAGGACACGCCGCTGGTGATCGAGATCCCGAAGTACTCGATCAATCAGGTCAAGGAGGGTCAGAAGAAATGAAGTGGACCGATTCACTGGACCTTGCCATCGCGCTGGCGGAGAAGTTCCCGGATGTCGACCCGAAGACCGTCCGCTTCACCGACCTGCGCCAGTGGGTGCTCGACCTGCCCGGTTTCGACGATGATCCGAAACACTGCGGCGAGAAGATTCTCGAGGCGATCCAGATGGCCTGGATCGACGAAGCGGAGTAGGGCGTAACCGCGCCGTCGTCAGAACTTCTGCGGCCGGAACACGCCGACATCGGCGGTGAACATCGTCACCGCGTAGTTCGGCGCATAGGTGGCGAGGATGTGCTGCGCGAGGTGCTCGGCGACGGCGGGGTCACAGATCACCTTCATCTCGATCGACCGGTCGGCCTCCCATTGCGCTTCGCGCTCGCCGCGCTCGCCACCGCCGTGCACCTCGGTGATCGTGTAGCCATGCGCACCGAGGTTGCGGGCATCGCGAATCAACGGCTTTTCCAGCGCGGCCTCGGTGATCACTACCAGCAGCTTCTTGGCGTGCGTCGTCATGGCGTGCCTCCGATCCAGCGTGCGTACTGCAGATAAAGCGGAATGCCGACAAAGATGTTGAACGGGAACGTCACGCCGAGGGCGACGCCGATCGACAGGGCCGGGTTCGCTTCCGGCACGGCGATGCGCATCGCCGTCGGCGCGGCGATATAAGAGGCGCTGGCGGCCAGCGTGGCAAGCAGGGTGGTGCCGCCGGCCGACAGTCCCACCGCATGGCCGATCAGCGCGCCGAGCAGAGCGAGGACCAGCGGGGCGACGATGCCGAAGGTGAGCAGGAACGGCCCGGCACGCTTCAGATCGCCGAGTCGGCTGCCGGCGACCAGGCCCATCTCG
>JBFINI010000125.1:0-8270 GCA_041611275.1 Burkholderiaceae bacterium | reverse complement strand
GCGCTACGCCCGTGGTGAAATCGCCGCGCGCGTACACTGACACAGACGACGGCGCTCGCGCTTCGATATCGCTGGCAGCGCTGCGCGTCCACCCACCGCTCCGTTTTGCTGCTCATGGCTGCTCAATCTGATCCGCTGCAACCGGGCATGCCGGCGCCCGACTTCGATCTGCCCGGGGTCGACGACCGTCGCTGGACACGCGCCTCGGCCAGAGGCGAAAACGGCCTGCTGGTGATGTTCATCTGCAACCACTGCCCATATGTGCAGGCGGTGCTCGACCGGATCATGCGCGACGCGCGCGAACTGCAGGCGCTCGGCGTCGGTGTGGTGGCGATCAGCGCCAACGACCCGGCGGACTACCCCGAGGACAGCTTCGAGCGCATGGCCGAGCTGGCGCGCGCACGCCAGTTTCCGTTTCCGTACCTGTTCGACGAGACGCAGCAGGTGGCGCGCGCTTACGGTGCCGTGTGCACGCCGGATTTCTTCGGCTTCAACGCCAAGCTGCAGTTGCGCTACCGCGGCCGCATCGACGCATCGGGCCGCGCACCGGCGCTGGCCGGCGCGCGGCGCGAGCTGTTCGAAGCGATGAAGACGATCGCCGCCACCGGCAGCGGCCCGGCCGAACAATGGCCGAGCATCGGCTGCTCGATCAAATGGCGTGCTGACGCCGCCGCGCGCTGATCCGACGGTGAGTCGCCGATGAGGCGTTGCATCCGCCTGCTGCTCGTCCTGGTTACCGCCTGGATCGGCGCCGCCCAGGCGCAGCCGCAACCGGCAGCGACGGTCGATCCGCGCAAGGTCGGCGAGGAGCAGCGCAGCCGGCTCGAGCTGTACCTGTCGCCGAAGCAGGCGGCAGGCTTCGTCGCGAAAAACAGGGACAAGGTGCTGTTCGTCGACGTGCGCACGCGCGCCGAGCCGCTGTTCGTCGGCATGGCCACTGCGGTCGACGCGCTGGTGCCCTATGTCGAGTTCCCGGAGATGCACGCCGACTGGGGCTGGGACGACAAGCGCGGCGCCTACACCTACGAGCCGTTCAACGACTTCGCGCCCGAGATCGCGCGGCGGCTGGCCGAGAAGGGCCTGACGAAGACCGATCCGATCGTGCTGATCTGCCGCGCCGGCGATCGCAGCGCACGCGCGGCCAATCTGCTGGCCGACCTCGGCTACACGCGCGTGTACTCGGTGGTCGGCGGTTTCGAGGGGCCGCTGAACGTGATGACCGGCCGGCGTGATCTCGGCGGCTGGAAGAATGCCGGCCTGCCGTGGAGCTTCGAGCTCGACAAGAACAAGATGTACTTCGCTCGCTGATCGCCGTTGGCTGCTGCCGCCGCCATTTTCGACGTCGATGGCACGCTGGCCGAAACCGAGCGCGACGGCCACCGCGTCGCCTTCAACCGCGCCTTTGCCGAGGCCGGACTCGCCTGGCACTGGGACGAGCGACTGTACGGCGAACTGCTCACTGTGACCGGCGGCCGCGAGCGCATCACGCACTATGCACAGCGCTGCGCGCCGGACTGGCTGGCACACTCCGGCGCGGCGTCGCGCATCGCCGAACTGCACGCGCGCAAGAACGCGCACTACGCGGCGATCGTCGAAGCCGGCGAATTGCAGCTGCGGCCCGGCCTGCCGGCGCTGCTCGATGCGCTGCGCGCTGCCGAAATGCGGCTGGCCGTCGCCACCACCACCAGCCGCGCCAACCTCGACGTACTTGTGCGCTCCACGCTCGGCGCTGATGCGCTGGCGTGGTTCGAGGCGATCGTCTGTGGCGAGGACGTGCAGCGCAAGAAACCCGATCCCGAGGCCTACGTGCGGGCATTGCGGCAGCTTCGGCTGCCGGCCGCGCAGTGCATCGCGGTCGAGGACTCGGCCAACGGGCTGCGTGCCGCGCTCGGCGCCGGTATCGCCACGGTCATCGTGCGCAGCCTCTACACGCGCAACGATGACTTCACCGGCGCATCGGCAGTGTTCGACGGATATGCCGAACCCACCGCGCCGGGGGGCGCCCGCCTGCTGACGGCCGAGTTCATCGCGGCGCGCCGCTGAGCCTGCGCCGCGCGGTTCGGCAGCGTAGCGTCCGTCGCCGGCCCGCTGTTCGGCCCGTATCATCAACAGCGTCTTCCTGGACGCTCCTATGCCGACTCTCGATCATTCGCGTTTTTATCGCCACGAAGAACTGCTTCAACAGCTGCAGGCGCTGGCCGCCGAACACTCGCGCTACATCACGGTTCAGACCATCGGCCGCAGTCACGAAGGCCGCGACATTGCGCTGGTCACCGTGACCGACAGCGGCAGCGGGGCCGCGGCAGACAAACCGGCCTTCTGGATCGACGGCAACATTCACTCGGCCGAGCTGTCCGCCTCGACCGCCTGCCTGTACTTCATTGACTGGCTGATGGGCAATCGCGAAGTCAATCCGGATGTCGCGCGCTGCCTGGCCACACGCACGTTTTACATCTGCCCGCGCATCAACCCCGACGGCGCTGAGTGGGCGATGGCCGGCACGCCGAAGTACGTGCGCTCCTCCACGCGGCGTTATCCGTACGACGAGGATCCGGTCGAGGGACTGGTCGCTGAGGACATCGACGGCGACGGCAACATCCTGCAGATGCGCATCAGCGATCCGAACGGGCCATGGAAGCGCCACCCGCAGGAGCCGCGGCTGCTAGTGCGCCGCGAACCGACCGATCCGCCGGGCGGCGAGTACTTCCGCGTGATGGCCGAGGGCCGCATCGAGAACTTCGATGGCGTGTCGATCAAGCTGGCCGGCTCGACCGGCCATGCGCAGGGGCTCGATCTGAACCGCAACTTCCCGGCCGGCTGGCGGCAGGAATACCACCAGCTCGGCGCCGGCCCGTATCCGACCTCCGAGCCTGAGGTGCGAGCAGTGGTCGAATTCATCATCAACCACCCGAACATCTGCGCCGCGACCACGTTTCACACCTTTTCCGGCGTACTGCTGCGGCCTTATGGCGACCGGCCCGATGACAAGATGCCGGCCGAAGACCTGTGGGTCTACAAGACGGTGGGCAAGAAAGGCGAGGAACTGACCGGCTATCCGGCGATCTCGGTCTGGCATGAGTTCCGCTACCACCCCGAAGAGCACATCAGCGGCACCTTCGACTGGATTTACGAGCACCTCGGCATGTTCATGTGGACGGTCGAGATCTGGAATCCGAAGAAGGAAGCGGGCATCGACAACAAGGAATGGATTCACTGGTTCCGCGACCACCCGGTCGAGGACGACCTGAAGATGCTGCACTGGAGCGATCGCGAACTCGACGGCCGCGGCCATATCGACTGGAAACCGTTCGAGCATCCGCAGCTCGGTCCGGTGGAGCTGGGCGGCTGGAACAAGGTCAAAGGCTTCAACAACCCGCCGCCGCACCGGCTCGAAGCCGAGGTGGCGCGCTTTCCGCAATGGCTGCTGTGGCAGGCGCTGATCTCGCCGCTGCTCGAAGTGCGCGAAGCGACCGTCACTTCACTCGGCGCCGATACCTGGCGCGTACGGCTGGTGGTGCAGAACACTGGCTGGCTGCCGACCTACGTGACCAAGGTCGCTGTGCAGAACAAGCTGCTGCGCGGCGTGCTGGCCGAAATCGCGCTGCCGGCGAATGCGTCGTTGATCGAGGGCAAGCCGCGCGAGTCGCTCGGCGAACTCGAGGGCTGGGCCTACCTGCACACCGGCATCAGCTTCTGGCCGAACAAGAAACCGACCGCCGACCGCGCACATGTCGACTGGATCGTCCGCGCACCGGCCGGTTCCGAAGTGCAGCTGACCGCATGGCATGAGCGCGCCGGACGCGTACGCGCCAGCGTTGCGTTGCGCGCCAGGTCGTAAACTGGGCAAGCGACGGCGCGCGATCGCGCGCGTCGCGGTCTTCAGCGCAAACCTTCGTATTCCTCGGAAAGCTCTGATGCCCCAGGCCTTCATCGTTGCCGCGCTGCGCAGCGCGGGTGGCCGCAAGGGTGGCCGGCTGGCCGGCTGGCATCCGGCCGATCTCGCTGCGCAGGTCATCGATGCGCTGATCGATCGCCTCGATGTCGATCCCTCGCTGGTCGACGACGTCATCCTCGGCTGCGTCGGCCAGGCCGGCGAGCAGTCGAACAACATCGCGCACAATGCCGTGCTCGCCTCGCGACTGTCGGAATCCGTGCCCGGCGTGTCGGTCGATCGCCAATGCGGCTCGTCGCAGCAGGCGCTGCACTTCGCCGCGCAGGCGGTGATGAGCGGCAGCCAGGATCTCATCATCGCTGGCGGCGTCGAGAGCATGACGCGCGTGCCGATGGGGCTGCCGGCGACGCTGCCGTTCAAGAACGGTTTCGGCAGCTACATGAGCCCGGCGATGAAGGCGCGCTATCCGGGCGTGCAGTTCAGCCAGTTCGCCGGCGCCGAGCAACTGGCCGTGAAGTACGAGCTGGCGAAAGACGCGCTCGACGAGTACGCGCTCGCCAGCCACCAGCGCGCCGCGGCCGCCACGCGCGATGACCGCTTCAAGAACGAGATCGTGCCGATTGCCGTGCGCGACGTGGAAGGGAAAACGAACGGTGAGACGCACGAGGCCGACGAAGGCATCCGCTTCGATGCCACGCGCGAAGGCATTGCCGCGGTGAAGCTGCTCGCTGAAGGCGGACGGATCACCGCAGCGACCGCGAGCCAGATCTGCGACGGCGCGGCGATGCTGCTGGTGGCCAGCGAACCTGGGCTGAAAGAACTGGGCGCAGCGGTCAAACCGCTGGCCACCGTGCGGCAGATGACCGTGATCGGCCACGACCCGGTGATCATGCTCGAAGGACCGGTGCCGGCGACACCGATCGCGCTGCGCAAGGCCGGACTGAAACTCGACGACATCGATCTGTTCGAAGTCAACGAAGCCTTCGCCTCGGTGCCGCTCGCCTGGCTGAAAGCCACCGGCGCCGACCCGGCGCGGCTGAACGTCAACGGCGGCGCGATCGCCCTCGGCCACCCGCTCGGCGCTTCCGGTGCCAAGCTGATGACCACCCTGGTCCATGCGCTGCACGCACGCGGCGCGCGCTTCGGGTTGCAAACAATGTGCGAAGGCGGCGGGCTGGCCAACGTGACGATCGTCGAGCGCGTGTAGCCATCGACGCTGCTGGGCAGTGTGCGGCGCACCGAAAGCACGCCTGCGGCTTTCAGCCAACCCCGATCACTTTCTCGCGCCGACCGGACTCTGCACCAGGCCACCGCTTGTGGGCGCAGAGCTGGATGGCGCTCGCCCAGCACAGTGGGAAGGAGAAAAACTGTCACGCGACTGAATGGCGCGGGCGCGGCGCAGCCTCCGCATAAACGCGGATTCACGCTCCGCTGGCTTCTTGTGACACTCCGCGCGGCGTACACCTGAGCCAAGAAAATCGAGTAAGCGGTCCCACGGTGTCCGCACCTCAAAAAACCGCGAGTCAAAGGAGAATCCGTTGAAAACTCGAACCCGCATTCTGGCGACGTTGGCTCTGGGCATGGCCACGCTGGCGGCGCCAGTCGTCCACGCCGCCAACGTCAAGGTCACTCCACTGGGCAGCCACGATGGAGAGTTCTGCGCACTGGATCGGGCGCTGATTTTCGAGGATCCGGATGGAACACGCATCCTCTACGACGCTGGCCGCACCGTGCGCGGCGCCGACGATCCGCGTCTGGGCAAGATCGACGCGGTGCTGCTCAGCCACGTGCACAACGATCATCTCGGCGACCTGCACCAGCCTTCGGCCAACGCCGGCGCCTGCGGCAAGCCTGATTTTTCAGTGAAGGCCACACCCAACTCGAACACCGTGAACATTGTGGTGGCCAAAAAGGCGAAGTTTCTGCTCGGCGGCGAAATGCCTGCGTTCTTCTCGCGCAAGGTCAAGGCCGCTGGCGGCGATCCCGGCCAGGTGTCGCTGGTGCGCTTCGGTGCGATGCAGCGCATCGGCGGCGTCGGCGTGGCGAGTGTTCCGGCGGTGCACAGCAACGGGCTCGATCCAGCCTATCTCGACAAGGAGCACGGCGAGGCGCTGGCCGCCAACGGGCTGACCGCCTACCTCGGCCCGCCGGGAGGCTACGTGCTGCGCTTCAGCAACGGACTGGTTGCCTATCTGTCGGGCGATACGGGAATCACGGCCGAGCAGGATCTCGTCGTCCGGCGCTACTACAACGCCAATCTTGCCGTGATCAACATCGGCGGTACGTTCACCACTGGCCCGGCGGAAGCGGCCTATGTGATCAACGAACTCGTCAAGCCCGCCTCGGTCATCGCCTCTCATGCCAATGAACCGGCGACCAAGGACGGCAAGCTCGTGCCGGGCACGCGGACCGAGGCCTTCAGGAATGCGGTCAAGGTGCCTGTGCACCTGCCGCTCAGCGGCAAGACGATGGAGTTCGACGGCAAGGGCACTTGCGTTGCCGGCTGCTGAGCAACCCGACTGCGGCCGCCGAAGGGCCAACTCCGGCCCACACTTGCCCTGCACGCGAGACGGCCCTGAATCTCGACGACATCGATCTTATTGACTTCAACTGAGCCGTGACCTCGGTGCCGCTACCCGGGCTAGGAGCCTGCGTTGCCGGCCCGCGCGATTGAACGTCACGGTGGTGCATTCGGGCTCGGCCAACCGCCCGCCGCGCTCAGGGCGTTTGCGCCTTGGCCGCCTGCCAGCGATCGAGCTTGGCGCGCGCCTCGTTGGTGGCCGGATTCATTTCCTGGTCGTGGCCGGGCATTTTTGCTGTCAGCTCGATCACATAGCCGTTCGGATCGCGAAAGTAGATCGAGTGGATAAACCCGTGGTCGGAGATGCCGCGCGTCTCGATGCCCTGCGCGCGGCCCTTGGCCATCATCGGCTCGAGCGCGGCTTCGTCGACCTCAAGCGCGATATGCAGGTCGAAATCGTGCTGCGCCTTGAACTCGAACGGCATGTCCGGCGCCTCGAAAAAGGCGAGGTAGGAGCCGTCGTCGAGTTCATAGAACGTGTGCAGCGTGCCGGTCTTGCGGCCGGATTTCGTCTCCTTGATCTCCAGCGTTCCCGCCAGCCGCAGGCCGAGGAAATCCTCGTAGAACTTGCGCGTCGCTTCCGAATCGCGACAGCGGTAGGCATTGTGATGCAGCTTCTTCAGCATCGGCGCTCCTGCAATGAACGGATTGAAAAACCGCTGCGCTGCCCGCCGGCGAATCGTGCCAGCGGGCGCAGCAGTGCAAGTCTCGTCAGTGGGATCCGGTTCGTCAGAGCACCACGAACTTCTTTTCCTTCAGCGAGCCGGCGAAGCCGTAGAACACTTCGTGCACCTTGGGCCAGCTCGGCAGCGCCTTCATGGTCTTCAGCCAGCGCTCGACGTTGGGATAGGCGGTGAACTTGCAGCCGATCAGTTCTGCCAGGCCCACCATCTCGGCACCAAGGTAGTCGGCCAGCGTGATCTTGTCGCCGCACAGATAGCGCTTGTCGGCGCCCAGCAGTTTCTCGTCCAGCAGCTTGAGCCAGTGGTTCGACCTTTCCTTGGCCCAGGCGAGCGTGCCGGCCTGCACCTCGTCGCTGGGCCGCTTGTGATGCGGAAAGACCTGCGGGTAGACGAGCCCGTAGCCAAGATCCCGGTACAGGTTGCTGTTGAACCAGTCCATCAGCTCGTTGACGCGGGCGCGCTGGCGCAGATCCTTCGGATACGCGGCCGAGCCTTTCACGTCAGCGAGATACTTGACGATCGCCGAGCTCTCGGTCAGCCGGAAGTCGCCGTCTTCAAGGACGGGCACCAGGCAGCTCGGATTGACTGCCGCAAATGCCGGCTTCAGATGCTCGCCGGTCATCAGGTCGACCACCTGGTAGTCGAGGTCAACGCCCTCGTTGGCCGCGAACTGCATGATGATCCGGCTCGTCGTTGAAGCGGGGTGGTAGTAGAGCTTCATGGAGTCTCCTTCCGTGCGACATGCGTTGGGGGCGACCTGCCGGCCCGGCCGTCATCGTGCGGCAGGCGCCGCGCCTGATCACCACAGGCGGCGGATTTGCAACCAGGCCGGCGCGCAAGCTGTGCCAGCGCCTCGCAAGCTGGCGCTCGATCGCTCGGTGATCATACGACCGGCAAGGTTTCCGCTGCCCGCCCTGGATATCGCGGCTCGACGCGCTCCGTATTTTTCTCTACGTTAGGCGGCATGCCCGCCAACCTTTCGCCCGAGTACAAGGCCGCCGAGGCCAGTTTCCGCAAGGCGCGCGAGCCGCGCCAACGCCTCGACTGGCTGCGCGAGATGCTGCGCTCGATCCCCAAGCACAAGGGCACCGAGCACCTGCAGGCCGACATCAAG
>JBFINI010000124.1:0-8293 GCA_041611275.1 Burkholderiaceae bacterium | reverse complement strand
TCGTGCTGCTCGGCGCCGGCGCCGAGCTCGGCCCGCTGGCATGGCTGGCGCGGCGGCGTGCACGCCTCATCGCCATCGACCTGCCGCGGCCGGCGATCTGGCAGCGACTGATCGCCATCGCGCGGGCCGGCAACGGCACGCTGCAGCTGCCAGTGCGTGGGACAGTCGAACGCACCGCCAGCGACGAGGAACTGGCACGCCACGCCGGCGCCGACTTGCTCGCCGAAACGCCGGAGATCGCGCAGTGGCTTGCGCAGTTTCCGGCACCGCTGACCGTCGGGGCCTACGCCTATCTGGACGGCGCGCAGCACGTGCGCGTCGCGGTGGCCATGGACGCGATCCAGGCGCAGCTGGCGTCGCGCCACGACGCGACGCTGGCGCTGCTGGCCACGCCAACCGACATCTACGCCGTGCCGGCGGCAGTGATGCGAGCCGCGCACGCACGTCATGCGCAACGGCCGCTGGCGGCGCGGCTGTGGCAGGAGCCGCTGCGGCTGCTGTCCGGGCAGGGGCTGTTCCGCCGCAACGTCGAGCCAGCCACTGATCAGGCGTTCGGCATCGCCGACGCGCTGGTCGTGCAACAGGGCCCGAACTACGCCCTGGCCAAACGGCTGCAGCAATGGCGGGCCCTGGCGGCACGCGCCGACGGCCGACGCGTCTCGGTGCATATTGCGCCGCCGTCTTTGACCGGCTCCGTGCTGAAGAACCGCCTGATGGCGACCGCCTATCGCGCCGCTGGCATGTTCGGCGTCGAGGCCTTCGCACCGGAAACCGCCAGCGCGCTGATGGCGGCGCTGCTGGTGCACGACCTGCGCCATCCGCAGGCACCGGCCAACCCGCAGGTGCCGCTCGCCCATCCGCTGCTGCTGCTGACCGAAGCAGCGCATCACGGTGGCCTGTGGCGGATGCCCTTCGCCGCGCGTTCGGCGCTGCCGATGGCCGCGATCTTCGGCGCGCTGCGGTATCGCGCTCGGGCCTGAACAACCTCTCGGCTGCCGCTGACAATCGGCGCTCGTCACGGCTGCGCCGCCGAAGCCGGGTTTGCGTGGGTCGTGCGCGCTGAATGCAACCGCCCCCGCGTGCCTCATCGAGCAACAGTGCGAAAATCCGCCCTCGTCGACCCGACCGAACCGCCAATGATGTCCAGTTCCGAAACGTCGTTTACCAAGCTGCCAACATCGGCTGGGACCGTGCTCTCGCCGTGCGTGTCGGTCTGTCGCATCGATGCCGCGAGCGGTTTTTGCGAAGGCTGCCTGCGCACGATCGACGAGATTGCGCGCTGGAGCCTGCTCGATGACGATGAGCGGCGCACAATCCTCGCCGAAGTCGCGCAGCGGCGGCGCGCAAGCTGATGCGTGCAGCTCCAGCGCCGGCGCAAGTCGACTGGTTCTTCGACTTCATCTCGCCGTACTCGTATCTGGCCTTCGAGGCCCTGCCGGCGACGCTTGTCGCCATCGACCCGCCGCCTGTGGTCGACTATCGACCGGTACTGTTCGCCGGCTTGCTCAATCACTGGGGACACCTCGGCCCGGCCGAAGTGCTGCCGAAACGTCGCTTCACCTACGAGCACGTGCAATGGCTGGCGCACCGCCACGGCATCGCGATGAAGCCGCCGCGCCATCATCCGTTCAATCCGCTGCCGCTGCTGCGCGCGGCGATTGCCGCCGGCAGCACGCGCGCCGTCGTCGAGCGGCTGTTCCACTTCGTCTGGCGGGACGGGGCGCTGCCCGATGAACCCGCGTTCGCCGCATTGCTCGTCGAACTCGGCCTTGCTCCGGCAATGCTCGATGCGCCGGAAGTGAAGTCGACGCTGCGCGCCAACGGCCAGGCGGCGGTCGAACTGGGCGTGTTCGGCGTGCCGACCGCGGTAGCGCGAACGACGCGCGGAGTGCGCGCGATCTGGGGTTTCGATGCGCTGCCGATGCTCGCCGACTGGCTGCGTGGCGAGCCGGTGTTCGACAGCGACGAGATGGCGCGCGCGGCCAGCCTGCCCGCCGGCGAGCAGCGCCGGGGCACCGCGCGATGAGCGTCGCCCGGCCATCTCGAAGGCGCTCGGCCCGGCCGGCCTTGGCGCTGCGCCAGGCATGGCCTCCTCGCGCCGGCGGGCAGGCAGCCGCTGCACCTGGACTGCCCGAAAGGACAGCGCGCAATGCGAAAGAGGCACGATGAGCGCTGCGGACAAGCCAGCAACACAGAGCGAAAAGCGGGTGCGGGCCCGCGTCGGCGAGCGCTTCACCGATACGGTGCAGGTCAGCGCCGAATCGATCCGTGCGTTCGCTGATTCGGTCGGCGACAGCAACCCGCTGCACCATGACGAAGCGGCGGCGGCGCGTTCGCGCTTCGGCGGACTGATTGCCAGCGGCACACACAGTGCCTCACTGTTAATGGCGCTGACGGCGGCGCATTTTTCGCGCCACGCGCAGCCGCTTGGCCTGGAGTTCAAGCTGCATTTCCACAAGGCGGTGCACGCCGGCGACACGCTGCAACTGGCCTGGACCGTCAACCGCGTGCAGTGGAAAGCCTCTCTGGGCGGCGACCTGGTCTGGCTCGACGGTGAGGCGCGCAACCAGCGCGGCGAAATCGCGCTCGCCGCCACGGCAACGCTGCTGGTGATGGACTCGTGCACATGACACCTCCCGACTTCTCCGAGCCGGTCTCCGGACCCGCCTACGGCCGCACGTTCCGCCTGTTGGCCACAGTGATGCTGCTCGTCGTGCTGGCGATGGCGGCCCGGGCGACCCTGAATCTGCCCGACGACCAGCAGGCGGCGCAGGGCTACTGGCTGCTCGGCATCGGTCTGCTCGGTCTCGTCGCTTCGTACTGGGTGTTCCTGCGCTCGGCCACCACCCTCGATGCCAAAGGCATCCGCCAGAGCGGACTGACCGACAAGAAGGTCGAATGGCGTGAGGTGTACAGCGCGCGGCTGTTCGGGCCGCCGTTCGCGCGCCGGCTGATGGTGCGCACCATGAACGGCCGTTTCCGCTTCTTCTTCGGCGGCTCACCCGAGCTTTTGGAAGCGTTTGCGCGCGTCGTGCAGGCGTATCGCCGGTGAGTGCTGCGCCACCAGGGCGCCTGCCGGGCACGATGCAGGTGCTCGAACGCGGCTGGCTGAGTTCGAACAACATCGTCTTCGACGACGGCGACGCGATCAGCGTGCTCGACACCGGGTACGTCGCGCACGCTGCGTTGACCGTTCGTTTGATCGATCAGGCGCGGCGCGGCAAGCCGCTGGCGCGCATCGTCAACACCCATCTGCATTCCGATCACGTCGGCGGCAACGCGGCGCTGAAGGCACGCTTCGGTTCGTCGATCACCATTCCGCCGGGTGGCGCTCGAGCCGTGCGCGACTGGGACGAACGTCAGCTGCTGTTCGTGGCCACAGGTCAGCGCTGCGCGCGCTTCGACTACGACGCGCTGATCGACCCGTCGGCGCCGCTGCAGCTCGGCGGGCTGCACTGGGAAGTACTCGCCGGCGGTGGGCACGATCCGCAGATGGTGCTGTTGTACAACGCGGAAAATCGCATCCTGATTTCCGCCGATGCGCTGTGGCAAAACGGCTTCGGCGTGCTGTTTCCCGAACTGGAAGGCGAGTCCGGCTTCGCCGAGCAGCAGGCAGCGCTCGATGCCATTGCCGAACGCGCACCAAGGACCGTCGTTCCCGGCCATGGCCCCGCCTTCACCGAGGTCGGCCGGGCGCTCGAGGCCGCCTACCGTCGGCTCGACGCGTTTCGCCGCGATCCCGAACGTAACGCCCGCCATGCAGCAAAGGTGCTGATCAAGTTCTGGCTGCTTGAAGTGCGCAGCGCCTCGCTCGACCAGATGCACGCACACTTCGCGCAAACCGAGTACCTGCGCCTGATTCATCAGCGTTACTTCGCCCGCCAGTCGCTGGCGCAGATGCTCGATGCGAACGTCGCCGAACTGGTCCGGGCCGGCGCCGCCGAGCTGGCCGGCGAAGTGCTGCACAATCGCGACTGATGACACACGATCGCCTGCTGTCCGTCACCGCGGCGCTGCTGCTGGCCGGCTGCGTCGCAATGCCGCTGCCGGGGACGGCGCCGGCACCAGAGCGGCCGGGAGCGCCGACGCGGCCGCAGCCGCTGCCGCCTTCGCTCGGCTTCTTCAGCAAGATCAAGGTCCCCTCGGGCAACGAGCCGACGCTCAAACTGGCGGCCCGGGGGGTGCAGATCTTCCGCTGCGAGCGTCAGGGCAACGCGCTCGAATGGCGCTTCCGCCTGCCCGAGGCCGAGCTGTTCGACGATCAGGGCCAGCCGGTCGCGCGTCATGGCGCGCATTTCTCCTTCGAACATCGCGATGGCAGCCGCCTGCTCGGTGCCGTGCTCGCCCACGACCAGGCCGATGCAGGTGATGCGCTGCCGTGGCTGCTGTTTTCGGCCAAGAGTTACGGCAGCGGCGAGTTTGGCGGCGTGACTTACGTGCAGCGCGTCAACACCCGTGGCGGCATGCCGCCGCGCAGTTGCAGCGCCAAAGAGCTGAACCAGTTGCTGCGTGTCAACTTCAGCGCCGATTTCGTCTTTTACCGAGGGCAAGGATGAAACGGCAGGCCACGATCGCGCCAAGGCGCGCGTTGCGACGCAGCGCGCTGGCGCTGATGCTCGCGGCGGCGACAACGACGGCGGCGGCCTACATCGGGCGGCCCGTTTACAGCGAACCGGGCTCCGGCATCGCGCTGCCGCCGAACTGCAGCTTCGAGCCGGCATGGCGGGCACGGCTAGCCAACTCCGACCTCGAGCTATGGGTGGTTGACTGCTCGCTGCTGCCTCACGTCTGGCTGGTCCGGCGGGGCGTGATCGAGTACGACCGCAGCAATCGCGCGCGCCTGCGCTTTCAGATCCTTGACGAACGCAAGTACCCGGGCGAGACCGCCGGTGAGACCGTCAGTGTGCAATGCACGGGTCGGGGTGGTTCGGAAACCGGCTTTGCCGTCATTGGCGCCAACTGGCGCTCGGCACAGGGGGTGCTGCGTTTGGGCAGTGCCAAGGCAGCCGTACGCGTTGATCGCAACGCTGGCAAGCTGGTCGATCTGCCGCTGGACAAGATCGACTGCACGCGCTTTCTCGACCGCGAAGAGACGATGCGCAAGCTGCAGCAGGGCAGCGGCAAGCGCTGAGCGGCCGGCTTTTCCTCTGACGCCAACGCGGTACGCCCCTCGGGGGTAAGACCGGGAAACTGCTGACCCCCAATCGTGGGAGGCTAGTCGGTTAAAATTACGTGTTGCTCGGGCGCACAAGGCGGAGGAAGTGAGCATGGATATGACCCCCACGACGGTCGGCGCGTACCTTCGGGACCTGCCGCCTGACCGCAGGGTCGCGATGGCGCGCGTATGCAGCATGATCCGCCGTTCCGCTCGCGGCGTGCGCGAAAGCATGCGCTACGGGTTGGCTTTCTATGAGCTCGACGGGCCGCTGTTTGCCCTCGAATCCGGCCGGCGGCACATGTCGCTTTACGTCGCTGAACAGGAAGTTATCGCCAGGCACCGGGACGCGCTGCCCGGCATCAATGCGCAACGCAGTTTCATCAAATTCTCGGATCTGACCCGGCTGCCGCTCGATGTGGTGGAAAAGATCGTGCGCGACTCGGTCGCCGCGCGCCGCTCGCGTGTGTCGGCAGGCAATGTACCAACCCAGGCCGACGCGCTGAGACTGTGGGCGATCAACGAGGAAAAAGCGGCGCCGCCCCCGGGCTACCAGGTGATCTCGACCAAGCCGCCTCCCGAGGCAGAGGGCGAAGCGGCCGAGTCAGGCGCCAGGATCGCTATCGAGGCACCGCCGGCCCGGAAAACCGCCGCCAGCAAGCCGGCCAAGGCTCCGGCGAAGCGGACCGCTGCCAAGACGACGGCCCTCTCCAAGGCGCCGGCAAAGAAGACCGCGAAAAAGACGGTAAAGAAGAAAGCGGCGAGAAAAACGGCAAAGAAACGCTGAATCAGCGCTAGCTGTAGCTTCGCGCGTCCTCGATCACCTTGCCGTCGTTCGGCAGGCTGCCGGGCTCGACCAACTCGACCGCCCCGCCGAGCTTGGTGATCGCGCGCAGCGATTCGCCCACCGCCTTCTGCAGGGTCGCATCGCGGACCGGCGATTCCGCCTTAAGCGTCATCGCATCCGATTCGCCGCTGCGCGTGACGAGAAGCCGCAATCGCCCCAGTTCGGCATGCCGCTGGCCGACCTCGGCAACCTGTTCCGGCCTGACGAACATGCCCTTGACCTTGGTGGTCTGGTCGGCGCGACCCATCCAGCCGCGGATGCGGGTATTGGTGCGGCCGCAGGGCGAGGCGCCCGGCAGCACGGCGGACAGGTCGCCGAGCGCCAACCGTATCCACGGGTGGTGATGATCGAAAGACGTGACCACGACCTCGCCGACTTCACCGGGCGGCACCGGTTCACCGGTGCCGGGTCGCACGATCTCCAGCAGCACATCCTCGCTGACCACCATGCCCTCGCGTGCCGCCGTCTCGAAGGCGATGCAGCCGAGATCGGCGGTGGCGTAAATCTGGAACGCATCGATGCCGCGGTCGCGGATTTCAGCCTGCAGCGACGGCGGGAACGCCGCCCCTGAAACGACGGCTTTGCGAATCGAATCGACAGGCCGGCCCGCTTTGTCGCCCGCATCGAGCAGGATCTTGAGGAAATCCGGGGTGCCGCAGTAGGCGACCGGCCGCAGATGCTCGATCAGGGTCAGCTGCTCCTCGGTGTTGCCCGGTCCGGCCGGAATCACCGTGCAGCCCACGGCGCGCGCGCCGGAATCGAGAATAAACCCGCCCGGTGTCAGGTGGTATGAAAACGTGTTCAGCACCACATCGCCGAGCCTGAATCCCGCGGCGAACAGCCCGCGTGCCGAGCGCCAGGCGTCATCGTGCCGCCCCTCGGGCTCGTAGATCGGCCCGGGCGACGTGAACAGCCGGCCGAAGGAAAACACCGCATCGGGCAGCAGCCCGCCGAAGGGCGGTACGTCCTTCTGCATCGCCGGCAACTGGCCCTTGCGCAGCACCGGCAATTGCGCCAGCGCCGCGCTCGTATTGATCGCCGCCGGGTCGATGCTGCCCAGATGCGCACGCCAGCCCGGCGCTTTGACGGCGGCGGCGACCAGTGCGGGCAGTCGCTCGAACAGGTCGCGTTCGCGCTCGGCCGGGCTGCGCGTTTCGCGCGCATCGAAATGCTCAGTCATTACCGTTTCTCCACTGCAGCCGGCTTACTTCGTCGCGGCTTCCATTTCCTCGCGCCGCTTCTGCTCCTGCTGCCCGGCCGCGTCGAGCTTCTTCATCACCGGATCGATCGTCGTCTGCTTGGTCGGCAACGGCGTACTGTCACGCTGCGGACTGCAGCCAGCGAGCGCCAGCGCGATCAGCATCGATGCAAATCGAACCATCGGCGGCCTACGTCCTGCCGCCTGATGCCTGCAGTGGTTTCATACGCTTCGCTCAGGCCAGCCAGCGCTTGCGGCGGCGATAGAACTTCGCCTCACGGAAGCTCTTTCGCCCTTCGCGCGAAATGCCGAGGTAGAACTCCTTGACGTCCTCGTTTTCGGCGAGATCCTTGGCCACGCCGTCCATCACCACGCGGCCGCTTTCCAGGATGTAACCGTAGTGCGCGTACTTCAGCGCGATGTTGGTATTCTGCTCGGCCAGCAGGAACGACACTTTCTCCTTGTCGTTCAGGTCCTTGACGATGGTGAAGATTTCGTCGACCACCTGCGGCGCCAGTCCCATCGACGGTTCGTCGAGCAGGATCATCTGCGGGCTGGCCATCAGCGCCCGGCCGATTGCGGTCATCTGCTGCTCGCCGCCCGAGGTGTAGCCCGACAGCGATGTGCGGCGGTCCTTAAGGCGTGGAAAGTAGACGTAGACCTTTTCCAGATCGGCTTCGAGCTCCGTGCGTGCCGCGCCGCGCGAATACGCGCCGGCGAGCAGATTCTCCTCGACCGTCAAATGCGGAAAGCAGCGGCGGCCTTCCATCACCTGCACGACACCGCGCTTGACCAGGTCGTAGGCAGTCAACGACTCGATGCGATCACCCTTGTACTCAATGTAACCCTTGGTCACCTCGCCACGCTCGCCGCGAAGCAGATTGGACACTGCACGCAGCGTGGTGGTCTTGCCGGCACCGTTGGCGCCGAGCAGCGCAACGATGCCGCCCTCGGGCACGGTCAGCGACACACCCTTCAGCACCAGGATGACGTGGTTGTAGATGACCTCGATGCCGTTGACGGTCAGTAGCGACGACACAGCGTTCCTCTTTCGATTTTCCGGCTCAGGTCAGGCGACGCCCAGTCGCCTGAC
>JBFINI010000123.1:0-8302 GCA_041611275.1 Burkholderiaceae bacterium | reverse complement strand
TGCTCGGCAACCTGCCGCCCGGCGCGCCCGAATCGCTGCTCGCACGTTACCGTGCGTTCACCCAGAGGCTGCAGCAGTACACGGCGCCGGTCACTGCCAAAGGCGTCGAGGACACGGCGTTGTACCGCCATCAGCGGCTGGTCGCGCTCAACGAGGTCGGCGGCGAGCCGGATGTGTTCGGCATCACGGTGAACGCCTTCCACGCCGCCAGCCGCGACCGCGCGCAGCGCTGGCCGCACACGATGCTGGCCACCTCGACGCACGACACCAAGCGCTCGGAGGACGTGCGCGCGCGGCTGAACGTGATTTCGGAAATGCCCGCGATGTGGCGGCTGGCGGTGCGGCGCTGGAGCCGCATCAACCGCAGCAAGCGGCGCACGGTCGACGGCGCGCCCGCGCCGTCACGCAACGACGAGTATCTGCTCTACCAGATCCTGATCGGCAGCTTTCCTGCCGGCGAGATCGACGAGACGGCGCTCGCCTCCTACTGTGGCCGCATCGTCGAGTACATGCGCAAGGCCACGCGCGAGGCCAAGCAGAACACCAGCTGGATCAACCCGAACGAGGCCTACGAATCGGCGCTGACCGGATTCATCGAAGGCCTGCTCGGCAAACTCGACGGCAATCTGTTCGTCGACGATCTGCGTGCCGCCCTGCCCCCGTTCGTCCGCTGGGGCGCCTACAACACGCTGTCCATGGCGCTGCTGAAGCTCGCCTCACCCGGCGTGCCGGACATCTACCAAGGCGAAGAACTGCTCGAACTGGCGCTGGTCGATCCCGACAATCGCCGCCCGGTTGACTACGATCGGCGCCGCGCGCTGCTCGACGCAATGCAAGCCACAGCAAGTTCGGGCGACCTGGCGGCAGCGCTGACCACCCTGCGGGAGCAGCCTGAAGACGGCCGCGCCAAGCTGTGGGTCCTGTGGAGCGCGTTGCAGCTTCGCCGCGAGAAGCCCGATCTGTTTGCCCGCGGCAGCTATCAGCCGTTGGCGGTTGAGGGCGCGCGGGAGCGACATGTGGTCGCCTTTGCACGCGAACACCAAGGCGAGGCCGTCGTGGCGGTCGCGGGCCGCCTTTTCGCTGGCCTGCAGATCGATCCCGCGACGCTACCGACCGGCGAGGTGTGGGCGCAGACGCGGGTGGAGCTGCCCGCGGCAGCGGCCGGCCAGCGCTGGCGCGATGTTCTCAGCGGCCGACGTCTCATCGCCGACGATGCAAAGCTGCCGCTGGCCGAACTGTTCGCGACGCTGCCGGTGGCGCTGCTGCTGCGCGAAGCCGCCGCCTGAGACCAAAGTGACCATGTTGCTAAACGACAAGGGGAGGACCCTGTGAACGAACTGTTTTCCGGCCTCGACTTTCTCGATGTCACGCGATGGAGTCACGCGACGACAGCCAGCGTACGGATCGGGCTGATTCTGCTTGTCGCCTGGATTGCGGTTGCCGTCCTGCAGCGGGCGATTCGCCTGTTCCGCATGCGCATTGCGGCGCGCCTCGATGACCGCGAGGCCGTGAAGCGCGCCGAGACGCTCGGCCGCGTCTTTCGCTACATCGTTGCCATCGTCGTCTCGCTGGTCGCCGGCATGCTGGTGTTGTCCGAACTGGGCATCTCGCTGGCGCCGATCCTCGGTGCTGCCGGCGTGGCGGGCGTGGCGATCGGCTTCGGCGCGCAGAGTCTGGTCAAGGATTTCTTCTCCGGCTTCTTCATCCTGCTCGAGGACCAGATCCGCAGCGGCGACGTGGTCAAGGTTGCCGGCCATGCCGGCTTCGTCGAGGAGATCACGCTGCGCTACACGCGGCTGCGCGACTACGACGGCTACGTGCACTACGTGCCGAACGGCATGATCGACAGCGTCGTCAACATGGCGCGCGGCTTTGCGCAGTCGGTGATCGACGTCGGGGTTGCCTACCGCGAGGACACCGACGAGGTCTACAAGGTCATGCGCGAAGTGGGCAAGACGATGCGCGAGGACGAGGCCTTCGGGCCGCGCATTCTCGACGACCTGGAGATCGCCGGCGTCGAACGGTGGGACGACTCGGCGGTGGTGGTCCGCTGCCGCTTCAAGGTCGTCGCCCTCGAACAGTGGAGCGTGCGGCGCGAGTATCTGCGGCGTCTGAAGAAGGCCTTCGACGCGGCGGGTATCGAGATCCCCTACCCACACCTGACCGTATACGCCGGCGAGGACAAGAAAGGACAGGCACCGGCGTTCAGACTACGGCAGATCGAGGCGCGCCCGTGACGCGGTGTGCCGGTTGACTTCCGGGCCCGGCCGATGTTGAACGAGCCCGCGCCGCCGCAGGCCGCCGCGCCGCGTTACTTCGAGGATTATTTACCGGGCGCGGTGCTGGAGTTCGGATCAACGCGGGTCGACGAAGCCGAACTCCTCGAGTTTGCACGCAAGTACGACCCGCAGCCGTTTCACGTCGACGCAGCGCGCGCCGCTGCCAGCCCATTCGGCGGGCTGATCGCCAGCGGCTGGCACACCGGCAGCATGATGATGCGCATGCTCGCCGAGCACTACCTGGCGCCGGAGACGAGCCTCGGTTCGCCGGGGCTCGAGCAGCTGCGGTGGCCGGCGCCGGTGCGCCCCGGCGACACGCTGTCGCTGCGGGTGACCGTTCTCGAGGCCAGGCGGTCGAGTTCTAAGCCCGATCGTGGTCTAGTCCGCTCGCTGATCGAGGTCGTCAATCAGCGTCGCGAGGTCGTGATGTCGGTCAACGCCGTCAATTTCGTGCTCTGCAAGACTGCCGCTGCAGCCGAAGGCGTGTCCGGCCGCGGGACCTGAACGAGTCCGCCACGCGGACAGCATCGCTGCGTGTAGGACAATTGCGGCTTCGATGAGGACCTGCAACGAAGCTGTGGGCTTCGAGTTTTCTTGGAGAAAGTGATGGAAGACCCGCGGCAGCCCGCGATGCCGAACTGGAAGTCCGTGGCCGGCTACCAGGACATCGTCTACACCAAGGCCGATGAAGGCATCGCCAAGATCACGATCAACCGGCCAGAGGTACGCAATGCCTTCCGGCCCGAAACCGTGCGCGAAATGCAGGCCGCGTTTGCCGATGCCCGTGATGACGCGAACATCGGCGTGGTCATTCTCACCGGCCAGGGCAAGGAGGCATTCTGCTCGGGCGGCGACCAGCGCGTGCGCGGCAAGGGCGGTTACGTCGGCGCCGACGGCGTCCCGAGGCTGAACGTGCTCGACCTGCAGCGGCAGATCCGCACACTGCCTAAACCGGTGGTGGCGATGGTTGCCGGCTACGCGATCGGCGGCGGCCATGTGCTGCACCTGATGTGCGACCTGACGATCGCCGCCGACAACGCACGCTTCGGCCAGACCGGGCCACGCGTGGGCAGCTTCGACGGCGGCTACGGCGCTGCCTTTATGGCCCGCATCGTCGGCCAGAAGAAGGCGCGCGAGATCTGGTTCTTGTGCCGCCAGTACGATGCGCAGCAGGCGCTCGACATGGGACTCGTCAATTGCGTCGTGCCCTATGAGCGGCTCGAAGCGGAGACGGTGCAATGGTGCCGCGAGATGCTGGCCAACAGCCCGATTGCCCTGCGCTGTCTGAAAGCGGCGCTGAACGCCGACTGCGACGGCCAGGCCGGCCTGCAGGAACTCGCCGGCAACGCGACGCTGCTGTATTACCTTTCGGAGGAAGGCCAGGAAGGCAAGAACGCCTACCTGGAAAAGCGCAAGCCGGACTTCCGCAAGTTCCCGCGTCTGCCATAAGCGATCGTTGCCGAGGCTGTGACCGAAGACACTTCGTTGAGCGACGCACTGTCCATCTTGAGCGCGGCCCGCGATGCCGCGCAGGCGACCGGCCTGATCGTCGGTGAGCAGCACTTCAGCTTCGCGCGACTGGCCGAATTGACCCACGAGCGGCTGCGCAACCTGCCGCGGGATGCGGCGGGCCCCGCGCTGATCGTGTCGGCGAGCAACACGCTGGACACGATCATCACGCTGTATGCGCTGCTCGAAGCACAGCGCCCGGCCGTACTGCTGCATCCTCGGTCGACGGCCGCCGAACAGGCCGAGGTGCAGGCAATTGCCGCCACCCGCCCGATCACGCACGCCGATGCCGCGGCGGTGCTGTTCACCTCCGGCACCACGGGTGTACCGCGCGGCGTCGTGCTGACGCGCGCGGCGCTGATCGCCTCGGCGCAGGCCAGTGCTGCCAATCTCGGCTGGCGCGATGATGACCGCTGGCTGCTGGCCATGTCGATGGCCCGCATCGGCGGCCTGTCGATCCTGACTCGTTGCCTTGCCGCACGGCGCACGGTCGCGTTGGTACCGGCCTTTGATGCGACGCTGCTGCCGCAGACAATCGCCCAGCAGCGAATCACGCTGGCATCGCTGGTGCCGACGATGCTGGCTCGCGTGCTCGATGCGCATCCGGATTGGTCACCGCCGGCGCATCTGCGCGCCGTGCTCCTCGGTGGCGCCGCGGCCTCGGCTCAACTGCTTCGTCGGGCAGCGAAGCATCGTCTGCCGATCGTCATCACCTACGGCTGCACCGAATCGTGCTCGCAGGTCGCGGCCACGCCTTATGCGGGCCGCTACGATACCGCCCGTTACGGCGTTGGCCGGGCGCTCGCCGGGGCGCAGATCCGCATCGTCGACGCGCGTATCCAGATCCGCGGCCCGATGCGGATGGCCGGCTATCTCGGGGAGCCGGCGCTGCCGGCCAACGACTGGTTCGCTACCGGCGACCTCGGCGAATTCGACGCCGATGGCTGCCTGCACATCCACGCCCGTCAGGGAGATCTCATCATCAGTGGCGGCGAGAACGTTTCTCCGGCTGAAGTCGAGCAGGTGCTCGAGGCGTTTCCCGGGGTGACCGCCGCCGGGGTCTTCGGGGTGGAAGATGAAATCTGGGGCCAGGTCGTTGCCGCGGCCTTGGTCGCGCCGCGAAAGGGTTTGGCCCACGATGCCCTGGCCGCGTATCTCGACACCCGATTGTCGCCGCACAAGCGGCCGCGCCAGATCTGTCTGGTCGAGGCGCTGCCGCATACGCCTGCCGGCAAACCTGATCGCGCAGCGTTGCAGGACCTGGCACCCTTGCTGCGGCCGCTTGCCGGTGCGACCGTCGCTGATTGAGCGCAACGCCTCGACGCTGCACGATCTCGCGATGACTCGACGTATTCTGGGTTTGCCGCTGGCCAGAACAACGGCAACACGCTTTACCGGCAGTCTGGCCGCGTAGACTGTTCAGGGTTGAATCGGCGTCGCAGCGCCCGTGGGTGCGCCTTGCTGCGACGACCTGCTGTCGCTGGCGCCCGGCGAGCGCCTGCACCGGCAGCCCCTCCAGTGTGAGCTGCCCTCGATGAGCCCGCAGACCCCGAAGAAATTCTCACTTCCTGTCGTCCCGGTGAGCTTCATCGTGCTGCTCATCGTCGGTGCGGTGCTCTATGCGTGGCTGTGGCGGACAGACAGTGGTCACCGCGCGCCGCCGGCTTCCGCTGCGGCGAGCATCGGCAGGCTCGAGCCGTTGCGCACGCCCGGCGGCAAGCTGCATACCAATGGCCTGCGCAAGACCGAAGAGCTGAACAAGGAGACGGGAAGTTGGCGCGGCACGACCTCATCGCGCATCCGTCTAGAAGCGACCTATCGCTACGACATCGAACTGCGTCCCAATTGGAATATTCACCTCGATGACGCGCGCAAAGTCGCCGTCGTCATCGCGCCGGCGCCACAGCCGCAGCTTCCCGTCGCTTTCGATTCAGCAACGGTGCAGGAGTGGACCGCCTCCGGCTGGGGTCGTTTCGACAAATGGGACCAGCTGCAGGCGCTGCGCCAGGAGATCTCGCCGTTTCTGGCTGCGCGCGCCGGCAGCCGCGCTTACCTGGAACTGGCGCGCGGCGATGCGCGACGGACGGTCGAGGAGTTCATCGAAGACTGGCTGTTGAAGAGCCGCCAGTCCAGCGACCCGCGTCATGTGGTCAAGGTCTATTTTGCCGACGAGTCCGGCATCCCGTTTCCCGAACGCCGGACGCTGAAAGACTTCCTGCCCTGAATCCGCCGTTCGCCCGGTCGCCCGCGCCCGGCGTGAAGCGTCAAGACTTTTCCGTCGTGTCTGTTCTCGAAGAATCGCTACCGGGCGGCGGCGGGCGCTCGCTCGGGTCGATCGTCAACGCGGCCTTCACCAGCAGGTGCGCCGAGATCGGCGCGGTGAGGAACAGGAACAGGGTGATCAACAGTTCGTGCAGACTCGCACCGTCGCTTTCGGGGCGAAACGTGAAGAACAGCATCGAGGCGATCAGAACGCAACCGACGCCGAGCGTGGTCGCCTTGGTCGGGCCATGCAGGCGCTTGAAGAAGTCCGAGAGCTTGGCCAGGCCGTAGGAGCCGACCAGTGCAAACGCGGCGCCGATGAGAAGCAGCGCGGTGAGCAACAGATCGAGCAGCAGCGGCAGGTCCTTCATCGCCCTACTCCACGATGTCGCCACGCAGGACAAACTTCGAAAGTGCCACGGTGCCGACGAAACCGAGTGCGGCGATCACCAGCGCCGCCTCGAAGAACAACGCGGTGCCGAACAGGATGCCGACGGCCACCAGCAGCGCCAACGAATTGATGTACAGCGTGTCGAGCGCGAGGATGCGGTCGGCCAGCCCCGGCCCACGCAGCAGCCGGTACAGGTTCAGCAGCAGTGCCAGCGTGAAGGCGCCGATGACGATCGGCAGTACGGTCGCGGTAATCATTCGTAGATCTCCTTCAGCGGTGCCTCATAACGCGACTTGATCTGCGCGATGAGCGCCGCCTCGTCGTCGACGTTGAACGCGTGCACCAGCAGGTAGCGGCGATCCGGCGAGACATCTGCCGACAGTGTGCCTGGCGTCATCGTGATGATGCCGGCCAGCGACAGGATCGCGTGCGGATCGGTCAGCACCAGCGGCACCCAGACGAAGCTCGGCTTGATCGCCGCTTCCGGACCGACGATCTGCCGCGCCACTTCGATGTTCGACAGCACGATGTCCCACAACACGATCATCCCGAGCTGGAAAATCAGCAGTGGCTTCTTGAGCCGCGGCCGCTCGGGCCGCAACCTCTCGGTGAACCACGGCACAACAATGGCGACGATCGCCGCCAGCAGCAGATGCGCCGGATCGAGCGTGTTGGCGAGCAGCAGCCAGACGAGAAACAGGGTGGCCGACAGCAGCGGCGCCGGGACCAAACGTCTCATCGCTTGTCCTTTGGCTTGTCGCCGATGAGCTCGCGAATCGGCAATGCGGGCGGCACCGGAGTCGCGCCGAGCACGGCGTCGATGTACGGCCGCCGCTCGAACAGTTGCTCGGCGGCGGATTTCGTGTAGCTGGCCAGGCCGCCCGCAGCGGCCGTATTCAGCAATAGAGCCGCGAACAGGAACGCCAGCGCGGTCCGCTGTACCGGGGCGGTGGCCACGAGCCGCGTCAGCGGCGCACTGCCCGGCAGCGCCGGTTTCCAGAACACGCGGCTGCCAGCGCGCGCCATGCTGATGATCACTGCGAGGCTCGATCCGAGCACGATGGCCCATACCCAGCCCGCGTAGGCCGTTGGCCAGGCAGCCACCAGCAGCAGAGATTTGCCGAGGAAACCGGCCAGCGGCGGCAGGCCGCAGACGGCGATGGCAGCGACGAAATACAGCGCGCCGAGGAACTTGCGCTCAGGGCCGAAGTGCGCTGGCACCAGCTGATCGGCCGTATCGCCGCGCTGCGCATCGACGCGATCGACCAGCAGGTAAAGCGCGGCGACGACCAGCGTGCTGTTGACGAGATAGAACAGGCCTGCCGCGACCGTTTCGCGCTCTCCCAGACCGAGGGCAAGCAGCAGCGTGCCGGCCGAGGCAATAACCAGGTAGCCGATCAGCACGCGAAAATGATGCGCGGCCAGCGCGCCGACGGCCGCCAGCGCGACGGTGGCCAGTGCGAGCACGATCAGCCACGGCGCGGCCACGTTCGCCACCGGCCCGCCCTCGGCACCGAAGACCAGCGTGTACATGCGTGCCACCGCGTAGACGCCGACCTTGGTCATGATGGCGAACAGCGCCGCCACCGGTGCGGCTGCGGCGCCGTAGGCAGCAGGCAGCCAGAAGTAAAGCGGCAGCAGGGCTGCCTTGACACAGAACACCACCAGCAACAACAGGGCGGCGCTGCGCGCCAACAGCGCGTTTTCCGGGGCCAGCAACGGCACGCGTTGCGCGAGGTCGGCCATGTTCAGTGTGCCGGTCAGACCGTACAAGGAGGCCACGGCGATCAGGAACAATATCGAGCCCGTCAGGTTGAAGGCGACGTAGTGGATCGCCGCGCGCAGGCGCCGCGCACCGCCG
>JBFINI010000122.1:0-8314 GCA_041611275.1 Burkholderiaceae bacterium | reverse complement strand
GCGCGCGACCTGAACAGCGTGCGCCACGTCAAGGTGCTGGTGGTCAGCACCGATGCCGACCCGGAGATGGTCAGCCTGCGCGCGCAGGTGCTGTCGCTCGGCGGCTCGGTGTACTTCCGCTACACGTCGGTGCGCGCATTGCTGGCCATGGTGCCGGCGGCCAACGTGATCACCCTGGCGCAGCGCAGCGATGTGAAGAGCATCTCGCCGAACCGGCTGACCTCGCGCACGGTCAGTTCGCTGGAGTTCATCACCGGCACCACCGCCGTGCGCACGGCCACCAACAAGGGCTACACGGGCCTCGACGGCAGCGGCATCGGCATTGCCGTGCTCGACTCCGGCGTGATGTCGACGCACAAGAACTTTCTCGGCAGCAACGGCGCCTCGCGCAACGTCAACAGCGTCGACATGCTGAAGTCCGGCGACACGAGTTCGACCGGCACCAAGGACTGGACCAAGGGCGTGGACGTCTCGGCGGCGCTGTATCCCGGCAGCCCGACGATGGCGACCTACGAGAGCGCCATCTCGACCAAGACCGATGTCAACAAGTTCGACGCCTATGGCCACGGCACGCACGTCGCCTCGATCGCCGCGGGCAATGGGGACTACCAGGGGCCCGACTCGACCGGCGTGGCGCCCGCAGCGCTCGTCTACGACGTCAAGGTGCTCAACAACCAGGGCTTCGGCCAGCTGGCCGACGTGCTCGCCGGCATCGACTGGGTCATCTATCACGCGAAGGAATACAACATCCGCGTGATGAACCTGAGCCTCGCCGCAGATTCGACCGAGACCTACGTCACCGATCCGCTGTGCATCGCGGTGCGCAGCGCCGCGGCGGCCGGCATCACGGTGGTGGTGGCCGCCGGCAACTTCGGCCAGACCGGCAGCGGCGCGCAGCAGTACGGTACGGTGAGCTCGCCGGGTCATGAGCCGAGTGTCATCACCGTCGGCTCGGCCAACACGCGCGGCACCAACGTGCGCAGCGACGACACGGTCAACTTCTTCAGCTCGCGCGGCCCGACCCGGGGTTCGTATGTCGACGCCCTCGGCGTGCGCCGTGTCGACAACCTGCTCAAGCCCGACCTGGTCGCCCCCGGCAACAAGATCGTCGGCGCGCAGTCGACCGGCAAGCAGCCGGTGAACAAGCGGTGGACGGCCGCGCCGTCGTGGCTGCCGGCCACCTATCCGCAGCTGGCCGCGGTGGCCGGCGCCAGCCAGGCGCAGGACCAGGCGCTGATGATGCTGTCGGGTACCTCGATCGCTGCGCCGGCGGTTTCCGGCACGGTGGCGCTGATGCTGCAGGCCAACCCGGGGCTGACGCCGCCGCTGATCAAGGCGATCCTGCAGTACACCGCGCAGCCGATCGCCGGCGCCAACCTGCTGCAGCAGGGCGCCGGGCTGCTGAACGTCGACGGTGCGGTGAAGCTGGCGCAGGTGGTCCGCACCGACCTGTCCACAGCGGTGGAGGCCGGCACGATCGCCGCTGGCGCCAACCTGCTGGCGGCCGGCAAGTCGATGCCGGCCCAGACCTCGACACTGAACGGGCAGAGCTTCAACTGGAGCCGCATCGCGTATGTCGGCGGCAACCAGATCGTCAGCGGTACGGCGCTGTTCACCAAGTACCAGCCGATCTATGACCCCCGCCTGCAGTGGGTGCGCAACGGCGCGCGGCGCGCCACGGTCAACTACTGGCCCGGCTCGGCCACGGTGCCGGCCGACACCTTCGTGCAGTCAATCGTCGAGGCGCCGGCCGCCAACCAGACGCTGGTCACCAGCGGCGTGGTGCGGGCGACACAGTTGCCGGGAACGAGTTCGATGCTCGGCCAGACCGGCACCTTCATCCCGACGGCGACGCTGGCTGGATGGCTGGCGAGCGGCAGCGGTCAGGTGATGAGCAAGGGCTTCGTGCTCAGCGAAGGGCTGGTGCTCTCGGAAGGCTTGGTGCTCTCGGAAGGACTCGTGCTGTCCGAAGGCCTCGTGCTCAGCGAAGGGCTGGTGCTGTCGGAAGGCTTTGTGCTGAGTGAGGGCTTCGTGCTCAGCGAGTCCGGACAAACGAGTGTGGTCAACGTCGACGACTCCAGCTTGCTGGGTGAGCCGTAAGCCTGCAACACCGGCCAATCGCAGTCGGCCAGTGACGCGGCAAGAGATGAACAGCGACGCCTGACGGCAGCGCCGTCGGACGTCGCGCTTTTTCCCGCTCCGCAAGCAAAGCTCGTCGAGCGCCGCCGTCACGCCACCACTTCGCCTTGTGTCGTCGTCTGCCGTTTTTTCTTGGGTGACGTCGACGCCGAAGAAGACATCAGTCTCCCCCAGGGTTACTGCGCCCACACCCGCTCGCGGGGTGAGCAATTCCAGCGCTGCCACGCGCGTCATTGACGTGCGCAGGCACGTCGCGGCCGGTTACCCATCGATGCCGCTGAGATGGCTGCCGTTCGTTCGCCGACGAATGGAATTCGGCGGCGGCGGCTGATGACGCTGCATTCTTCGGCGCGTCAGCGCGCACTTGCTGTTCTCATTCATCCGATGGATCCGAACGCGCCGCGCGAGTGTGCGCTGACCGACGGCAACGCTTCTGAGTTCGTGTCGCCGCGCGCGAAAACTTGAGGCTGCCGAACGGATGATCCTCATCCGTGCATCACGCGTTTACGGTTCGCCTTAGTTAATCCGAACGTCCATCCGAACGACTCGTACGCCCAATGAAAACGTCTTCCATCTCTTTGCGTCAACGCCTACGTAGCGCGCTGTCGTGCGCGCTGGCCGCTGTGCTGCTGACCACACCCCTGGTCAATGGCGATGTCAGCGCCGCGCCGAATGACAAGCAGCCGAAAAGCAAGGTCGCCCGCGATCTCGAGGCCGGCATCGACGCCGCGGTGACCGAGAAAACAGTCTGGGCAAAGGAGAAAGGCGGGCGGCGCTACGTGCAGGCGATGATCATCGCCGACGCGTCCGATCCCGAGCTCGCCGACCTGCGTGCGCACATCGTCAAGGCCGGCGGCGCGGTGTACGCGCACTATGTGTCGATCAACGCGCTGTCGGTGCTGCTGCCGGCCAACCAGGTACGGGCGATCGCCAAGCGCGACGACGTGGTCAGCGTCTCGCCGAACCGCGAGACGAAGCAGACCGCGAGCCTGCTCGAAGAAGCCGCCGCCACGCTCAGTTCGAAGGTGCGCGAGTACAGCTCGAACGGCGTGTACACCGGGCTTGACGGCAGCGGCATCGGCATCGCAATCCTCGATTCCGGCGTGATGGCGAATCATCGCAACCTGACCAACGCCGCCGGCGCCAGCCGCGTCATCAAGAGCGTCGACATGCTGAAGTCGACGACCAACCGCGCCCAGTGGACCAGCGGTGTCAACACGTCGAGTTCGCTGCAGCCCGGCTCCTCGGCGCTGGCCAGTTATGAAAACCTGATCAGTTCCACCGGTGCGCTGGTCGCCGATCCCTACGGCCACGGCACGCACGTCGCCTCGGTCGCGGCCGGCCGCGGCTTCTACCAATCGCCCGATTCCACCGGCGTGGCGCCGAACGCCAACATCATCGATGTGCGCGTGCTCGACGCGCAGGGCCGCGGCCAGATGAGCGACGTGATCGAAGGCATCGAGTGGGTCATCTACAACGCCAAGGCGCACAACATCCGCGTGATGAACCTGAGTTTGGCGGCAGCCTCGATCGAATCGTGGCAGACCGATCCGCTGTGCCGCGCGGTGCGCAGCGCGGTGGCCGCGGGCATCACCGTGGTGGTTGCGGCCGGCAATTTCGGCCTGTCGGCGAGCGGCCAGGAGATCCACGGCGCAATTGGTGCGCCCGGCAACGATCCGTCGGTGATCACCGTGGGTGCGGTCAATCTGAAAGGCACCGGGCCGCGCAACGACGATCTCGTCAACAACTTCAGCTCGCGCGGCCCGACGCGCAGCGGCTACGTCGATGCCAATGGCGTGCGCCGGGTCGACAACCTGCTCAAGCCCGACCTCGTCGCGCCCGGCAACAAGATCCTCGGCGCCGGCGCCACCGCCGCGGTCAGTTCAGCCCCGGCCTGGAATGCGCTGGCGACGCTGAACCCCGGCCTGGTCTCGGCTTCCGGTGGCACGCAGGCCTATCGGCAGACGCTGATGATGCTCAGCGGCACGTCGGTGGCCGCGCCAGCCGTCTCCGGCGCGGTGGCGATCATGCTGCAACGGAACCCGTCGCTGACGCCGCCGCTCGTCAAGGCGATCCTGCAGTACACCGCGACACCGCTGCCCGGCTTCAACCTGCTGCAGCAGGGCACCGGCATGCTGAGCACCGAGAGCGCGCTGAAGCTGGCGCGTGAACTGCGCACCGATGTCGATGCGCGCATCGCCGCCGGCACCATCAGCGCCGGCGCCTCGATGCTCAATGGATCGATGCCCGAACAGAGCTCGGACATCTCCGGCACACGCTACAAATGGTCGCGCATGATCTTCGTCGGCGGCAACCACGTGGTTGGCGGCGACGCGCTGTTCACCAAGTTCCACCCGCTGTGGGACCCGCGCCTCACCTGGGCCAACGGCATCGTGCGCATGCGCCAGCCGGTGTACTGGTCCGGCAGCGGCATCGCCGCCAATACCTTCCCCAGGTACTTCACCGATGCGATCGCGCCGAACCAGACATTGCTCGCTTCGGGCGTGGTGCGCCTGAACGGGCTGGTCGGCACGAGTTCGCGCAACGCCAAAACGGGCGTGTTCACGCGGACGGCGACGCTGTCGGACTGGCTGCTCGGCGGCAGCGGCCTGGTGCTCAGCGAAGGTCTGGTGCTGAGCGAAGGTCTGGTGCTCAGCGAAGGCCTGGTGCTCAGCGAAGGCCTGGTGCTCAGCGAAGGCCTGGTGCTGAGCGAAGGCCTGGTGCTGTCCGAGGGCTTCGTGCTCAGCGAAGGCCTCGTGCTCAGCGAGTACGGCACGCCGGTCGCCTATCAGTTCAACCCGCTCGGTGAACCGTGACCTTCTTCCGCCACGGCGCTCGCCTCGTGCCAGCGCGGCGCGGGCGGTTGGCCGTACGGGGGCGGCATCTCGGCAGGACGCCGGCACCGCCTAAAGGCTTCGGCGGAACTGCCGATGTTCCGGCAGGCGATTCCGCGGTGTGATGCGGCGGACGCGTCCGGCCAGTGAACTGACCGTGCCATGAACGACAACGAAAACCCGACCGCAATCGCGGCGCCCGCCGCCGCGGTCAGGCGCAGCCTGTTCCCCGACTACACGCCGGCGGCGATCGCCTACTGGTGCACGCTCGCCGTCGCGGGTTCCGTGGCGCTCGCCTACGCGCTCAGCGCACTGACGACGTTTTCTTCCGGGCAGATCTGGCAGGTGCTGTCGATCACGGTCATCGCCGCTATCGTCGGCCTGTTTCCGTTGCGCGTCCCCAAATCGAAGAATTCGATCGCCGCCGGCGACATCTTCATCTTCCTGCTGCTGCCGATGCACGGCGCGGCCGCTGCCGTACTGGCCGCGGCGGCCGAGGCGGCAGTGTGCACATGGCGCACGACGGGCCGCTGGTCGAGCCGCATCGCCAGCCCGGCGGCGGCAGCGCTGGCCATGCTCGCCTGCGGCAGTGGCTTCGAAACGGGGTTGGCCGCACTCGGTGGCGCCGGCTTTGCCGGCGATGGCGTGATGTTCGTCGGGTTGATGTTCTTCGCCCTTGCCTACTTCATCGTCAGCCCGACGCTGGTCACCGGCGTCATCTATCTGAAGCGGCGCCGCTGGCCGACGTTATCGGAGTGGCTGAACGACTACGGCTGGCTGGGCATGGGTTATCTGGCCAGCGCCTCGGTGGCCGGGGTGCTGTTCCTGGCCTTCCGCCAGTTCGGCGTGGCCACGGTCGTCATTGCCGCGCCGATGATCGCCATGTTCCTGACCACCGTGCACTACTACTTCGCGCAGCAGGAATCAGTCGAGCGCGAGGCGGCCGAGCGTGCTAGTCGCGAACGTGCCGAGGCCGCGCAGCGCGAAGCGGCGCAGGCAGCCGAGCATTCGCGCGAGCTCGAGCAGAGCGACAGGCGTTTTCACAGCGCTTTCACCCATGCGGCAATCGGCATGGCGCTGGTGTCGAACGAGGGGCAAGTGGTGCAGGTCAACCGGGCGATGTGCACGCTGCTCGGGCGCGCGCGCGATGACATCGTCGGCACCGATCTGCGCAGCTTTATTGATCCGGCCGATGCGCAGGCGGTCGAGCAGCAATTGCAGCGCGTGAGTACGCGCGAAGTCGAAGGTTTTCAGGATGAGCTGCGTTGCCTGCATGCCGAAGGCCGCGAGGTCTGGGCGTCAGTGCACGGCAGCTTCTTCGCCGATGCGCAGGCAGGCGATTCGCACCTGATCGTGCAGGCATTCGATGTCACCGCGCGGCGGTTGGCCGAAGGCCGTCTGCATCATCTTGCTTTCCACGACCCGCTGACCAATCTCGCCAACCGCAGCCGGCTGATCGAAGCGGTGACGCAGGCGATCGAGGCCAGCCGCGCCGATCCCGCGCACCAGTTCTCGGTGATGCAGCTGCATTTCGATCGCTTCAAGCTGCTCAACGACAGCCTTGGACATGGCGCCGGCGACCTGTTCCTGATCAAGGTGGCGCGGCGACTCAAGGAATTCGTGCGGCCGAGCGACGTGGTCGCCCGGCTCGGCGGCGACGAGTTCGCCATCCTGACCGTGCATCGCGGCCTCGGCACGCACCATGCGATCACGCTGGCCGAGCGCCTGCAGGAGGCGTTCCGCCGGCCGATCGTGGTCAACGACACCGAGGTCAACACCGGCACCAGCATCGGCATCACCTTCAGCGATGTCGGCTACCAGTCCGCAGACGAGGTGCTGCGCGACGCCGATCTGGCGATGTCCAAGGCCAAGGCCAGCGGCAAGGCGCGTTACGCGCTGTTCGACCCGAGCCTGCACGAGCGCGCCACCGAGCAACTGGTGCTCGAAATGGACCTGCGCCGCGGACTGGCGGCCAACCAGCTGGCGCTCGCCTTCCAGCCGGTGTACGAACTCGAACCGCGCCGACTGGTCGGCTTCGAGGCGCTGGCCCGCTGGAACCACCAGGAGCGCGGCCCGATATCGCCATCGACGTTCATTCCGGTGGCCGAGGAGTCGGGGCTGATCGGCCAGCTCACGCAGTGGGCGATCCAGCGCGCCTGCCTGCAGCTGCGTGCGTGGCGCGACCGCTTCCCCGAGCACCGCGACATCTTCGTCAACGTCAACATCTCCGGGCACGACCTGTGCGAGCCGAAGTTCGCCGATCAGGTGCGCGAGGCGCTCGAGCAGTTCGGCCTGCCGCCGTCGTGCCTGACGCTGGAGATCACCGAGAACACACTGATGCAGCAGCTCGACATGGGCGGCAAGACGCTGGCCAAGCTGCGTGAACTCGGCGTCGGGCTGAGCGTGGACGACTTCGGTACCGGCTACTCGTCGCTGAGCCACCTGTCCACGCTGCCGATCACCAGCCTGAAGATCGACCGCTCGTTCGTGAGCAAGCTGGGCGAGACTTCCGACGAGACCGAGATCGTGCGCGCGGTGATCCAGCTCGGCGATGCGCTGGGCAAGCGGGTGATCGCCGAAGGCATCGAGACCACGGCGCAACTCGACCGCCTGCGGCATTTCGGCTGTGGCTACGGGCAGGGCTACCACCTGGCGCGGCCGCTGACCGTGCATCAGGTCGCTGCGCTGCTCGAAGGCAATGCAGACGATGAGGCGGCGTTATCGCGCCCGGCTGAAGCAATGTCGGCCGCCAAGACCATCGAAATGCCGCTGCGCATCCGCGCCTAGGCGCGGCGACTCCACGCTATTTCTTCGCGCGCGGGTGCCAGCGCGGGCGTGCCGGTCATGGACCGCCCTGCGCGCGTGCGTTCACCGGCGTCCACGATCGCGTTGAACACGCGTCGTCCCCACCCAAGGCGTGATCCCGGCGAAGGCGGGCGTCGGCACCGGGCGTACCGGGGCTCGACGCGAGCACTTCGCCAGCCTTGTCGTCCCGGCGAAGGCGGGGACCCAGCGACTCTTGCGCGAGACACTGGCTGCGCCATGCGCGGGAACGATCAACGCTGGGACCTCCGCACTGCGGGTGGAAAGATTCCATCTCGTTCACCCCGCGTGCGAAGCCGGCCCGCACGGGTCGGGCGCAGCGGTCGACTGGCGTGCGCGGCGGAAGTACCGCCGCTCGTTCTCCGACGAACGGAATTCGCCGGCCGCGACGCATTGGATGCCGGGTCAGCATGCGCTCGCTGTTGTCATCCTTTCGACCGCATCATCGCGGTCGAGCGACTGGGTGCTCGCGCCGGCAATGTGCTGTCGAATCATCTGGCTGCCAGCGAAAACTTGAG
>JBFINI010000121.1:0-8354 GCA_041611275.1 Burkholderiaceae bacterium | reverse complement strand
TCGGGTTTGACGAGTTCAGTGAGCACGCCGGCGGAGGGCGCTGGAACCTCGAGTACGACCTTGTCGGTTTCGATTTCGATGAGGATCTCGTCCATCGCGACCGCATCGCCCGGCTTCTTCTTCCATTGCAGCAGCGTCGCTTCGGCAACAGATTCCGAGAGCTGCGGCACCTTCACATCGACAATGGCCATATTCGTATTTGGAATGAGTTGTAGGGTACGAGGCGCAGAGCGAACGGCGCGGCGTGGTAGGAGCGGTGGGCCACGCCTCGCCGATCCCGCTTCACTTGGTCAGCACAACGCCCTTGAACTTGCCGAAAGCAGCATCGATCAGCGCTTTTTGCTGTTCATTGTGCTTGGCGTAATAGCCAACGGCCGGCGATGCCGATGCCGGACGACCGGCAAAGCCGAGCTTCTGGCCTTCGCTCATGTTTTCGAGAAAATGATGCTGCACGTAGAACCAGGCTCCCTGATTGGCGGGCTCGTCCTGACACCAGACGACTTCGGCCAGGCGCGGATACCGCTTCAGTTCGGCGGACAGCGCCTTGTGCGGGAAGGGATACAGCTGTTCGACGCGGATCAGCGCAACATCGTCGATTTCGCGCTCGCGGCGCGTCGCCACGAGCTCATAGTAGACCTTGCCCGAACAGGCGACCACACGCTTGACTTTCTTCGCATCCAGCGGCTGCATCTCGCCGATCACCGTCTGGAACTCGCCGCGCGCCAGTTCGGCCAGATCGGAAGTTGCATCCTTGTGCCGCAGCAGCGACTTCGGCGTCATGATGACCAGCGGCTTGCGGAACAACCGGATCATCTGCCGGCGCAGCAGATGGAAGATCTGTGCCGCTGAGGTCGGCTGCGCGATCTGCATGTTGTTGTCGGCGGCCAGTTGCAAAAAGCGCTCGAGCCGGGCCGAGGAATGCTCGGGCCCCTGCCCTTCATAGCCGTGCGGCAGCATCAACGTCAGCCCCGATTGCCGGCCCCATTTCACTTCGCCGGAGCTGATGAACTGGTCGATCACGACTTGCGCGCCGTTGACGAAATCGCCGAACTGCGCCTCCCAGACGACCAGCGTCGACGGCTCGGCGCTCGAATAACCGTACTCGAAAGCCAGCACCGCCTCTTCCGACAGCACCGAGTCGATCACCGTGAACGGCGCCTGCTTGTCCGACACGTTCTGCAGCGGAATGTAGGTGCCCTCGTCCCACCGTTCGCGGTTCTGGCTATGCAGCACCGAGTGGCGATGGGTGAACGTGCCGCGGCCGGAATCCTGCCCGGTGATGCGCACCGGATAGCCGCTGGCCACCAGCGAGGCGAAGGCCAGATGCTCAGCCATGCCCCAGTCGAGCGGATGCGCGCCTTCGGCCATTGACCGGCGATCGGCGATCACCTTCTCCACCAGCGGATGCAGCTTGAAGCCCTCCGGGATTGTCGTGATGCGCTCGCCCAGCCGTTTCAGTTCGGCCAGCGGTACGGCGGTGTCGGCCGTGTCGGTCCACTTGCGATTGAGAAATGGCGACCAGTCGACCGCGTACTTGCTCTTGTAATTGGTCAGCACCGGGTCGACCGTATGGCGGCCTTCGTCCATCGCCTGCCGGAACGCCTTGACCATCTGGTCGGGTTCCTCGGCGGTGAGAACGCCCTGAGTAACCAGCTTGTCGGCGTAGAGCCGGCGCGTGCCCGGGTGCTGGCCGATGCGCTTGTACATCAGCGGCTGCGTCACTGCCGGCGTGTCCTGCTCGTTATGGCCAAGTCGGCGGAAACAGATGATGTCGAGCACCACGTCGCAGTTGAACTGGCGCCGGTAGTCCATCGCCAGCTGGGTGGCAAACACCACCGCCTCCGGATCGTCGCCGTTCACATGCAGCACCGGCGCCTCAATCATCTTGACCACGTCGGTGCAATACAGCGTCGAACGGCTGTCGCGCGGATCGGAGGTGGTGAAGCCGATCTGGTTGTTGATGACGATATGCACTGTGCCGCCGGTGCCATAGCCGCGTGTCTGCGCCAGGTTGAGCGTTTCCATCACCACGCCCTGACCGGCAAAGGCCGCATCGCCATGCACCAGCACCGGCAAGGCCTTCTTGCCATCGACGTCGCCGCGCCGCTCCTGACGCGCCCGAACCGAACCCTCCACCACCGGATTGACGATTTCCAGATGCGAAGGATTGAAGGCCAGCGACAGATGCACCGGTCCCCCCGGCGTGGTCACGTCGCTGGAAAACCCCATGTGGTACTTGACATCGCCGGCCGGCAGGTCGGAGGCTGCCTTGCCTTCGAACTCCGCAAACAGATCGGCCGGCATCTTGCCCAGCGTATTGACCAGCACGTTCAGCCGACCACGATGCGCCATGCCGATGACGATTTCCTCGGCGCCGTTTTCGCCGGCCCGCTGCACCACCTCGTCCATCGCCGCGATGAAGCTCTCGCCGCCTTCAAGCGAGAAGCGTTTCTGGCCGACGTATTTGGTGTGCAGAAATCGTTCGAGCCCTTCGGCGGCAGTCAGCCGGTCGAGGATGCGCTTCTTCTCTTCGGCACTGAACTTGGGCGTTGAGCGCGACGACTCGAGCTTCTCCTGCCACCAGCGCTTCTGCGCCGGATCCGAGATGTACATGAATTCGGCGCCGATCGTGCCGCAGTACGTCTGCCGCAGCGCCTTGACGATCTCGCGCAGCGTCATCTGTTCCTGGCCGAAATACGTGTTCGACGCCGAGAAGACGATGTCCATGTCGGCCTCGGTCAGGTCATAAAAGCCTGGCTCGAGCTCGGCGATGTGCGGCCGCTCCTGACGCTTCAGCGGATCGAGATCGGCCCAGCGCGCACCGAGGAAGCGGTAAGCGGCGATGATCGACTGGACATGGACCTGTTTGCGCGCTACTGACAGGTCGGTCGGTGCCACCAATGGCCGCAACGCACCGGTTTTGGCGCGTAAGGCGAAAGACTCGACAATCGGTGCATGGGCAACATCGGGCGTGCTCGACGAGCCGTCGGCCGCCGGCACCAGTTGCATCTGATCGAAGTAGGCGCGCCACTTGTCGGGCACCGAGGTGGGATTGTCGAGGTACTTCTCATAGAGTTCCTCGACATACGGCGCATTACCGCCAAACAGATACGAGTTCAGCTGCAGCTGGCGCATCATCGCGTTCGTCCTTTACCAACGAGTTTCTCGTTCAGGAGGCCCGCGGCCGGCGCCGCGCGGCGCTGACTGCGGCCGCTTTGCCGCATCACGGCGTCACGGTTCGCGTACGGTTCAAGCAGGTTGTCATCGGCTAAAGCCACCAACCCCTGCGGACCGAGCGCGCGATGGTAACACCGCGGTCGTCGATGAGCGACCGTGTTTGTCCCGAGCGACAATCGCGCGCCCTACGCCCACGTCATCGCGAGCGCGGCGTAGACTCGGCGCCCTAACGACGAAGCGTGGGCGCAGCGCCGCATGTTGCGGCAATGCACCGAAACGTTCAGGCGACGCAATCGGGAGACACCATTGCAGCCGACGGACATTCGCGACCCCGACTACTTCCATAAAGTGGTCGATTGCCAGTGGGCATGCCCGGCGCACACCCCGGTGCCCGAGTACATCCGCCTGATTGCCGCCGGCCGTTACGACGACGCCTATCTCGTCAACTGGAACTCGAACGTCTTTCCCGGAATCCTCGGCCGCACCTGCGATCGGCCGTGTGAACCCGCCTGCCGACGCGGGCGCGTCGAAGAGCAGCAGACTGCGCGGCCCGAACCGGTGGCCATCTGTCGCTTGAAACGCGTCACGGCCGATTTGAAGGGCGATATCCGCAAGCGGCTGCCACGACCGGCCCTGCAGCGCAACGGACGGCGCGTCGCGTGTATCGGCGCCGGACCGGCTTCGTTGACGGTTGCGCGCGATCTGGCACCGCTCGGCTACCAGGTCACCGTGTTCGACCGGGATCCGCAGCCTGGCGGCATGATCCGCTCGCAGATTCCGCGCTTCCGGCTGCCGGAGGAAGTCATCGACGAGGAGACCGGCTACATCCTCGATCTCGGCGTCGAATTTCGCGGCGGCACCCCCATCGACTCGATGGAGCGCCTGCTTGCCGAAGGCTACGACGCGGTCTTTGTCGGCTCCGGTGCGCCGCGTGGTCGCGACCTGCAGATCCCGGGCCGCGAGGAGGCCGCGGCACAGATCCACATCGGCATCGACTGGCTGGCCTCCGTTTCGTTCGGCCACACCAGCCATGTCGGCAAGAGGGTCATCGTGCTCGGTGGCGGCAACACGGCGATGGATTGCTGTCGCACCGCGCGGCGGCTTGGTGGCATCGACGTCAAGGTCATTGTTCGCTCGGGCTTCGAAGAGATGAAGGCCTCGCCGTGGGAAAAGGAAGACGCGATGCACGAGGGCATCCCGATCCTCAATTTTCTCGTGCCGCAGGCGTTTGTGCACGACAACGGCAGGCTGACCGGCATGCGTTTTGAAAGAGTGCGAGCCGAGTACGACGCGCGCGGCCGCCGCAAGCTGGTGCCGACCGGTGAACCGCCGCAACTTTTTGACTGCGACGAAGTGCTGATCGCGGTTGGGCAGGAGAACGCCTTCCCGTGGATCGAACGCGATATCGGGCTGCGTTTCGACGAGTCGGGCATGCCGGTTCTCAATGCCACCACGCTGCAATCGACGATTCCGCAGGTGTTCTTCGGCGGCGATGCCGCGTTGGGACCGAAGAACATCATCTGGGCGGTGGCGCAGGGTCACGATGCGGCGATTTCGATCGACAAATGGCTGCACGACGAGGATGTCACCGAACGCCCGGCGCCCGGTGTGTCGCTGATCTCGCAGAAGATGGGCATCCATGAGTGGAGCTACGACAACGACGTGACCGCCGATACGCGCTACAAGGTGCCGTGGCGCGACGTCAATCAGGCGCTGGCCAGCATCAAGGTCGAAGTCGAGCTCGGCTTCGATGCCGCCACCGCCTGGAAGGAAGCGCAGCGCTGCCTGAACTGCGACGTGCAGACGGTGTTTTCCGCGCCGGCGTGCATCGAATGCGACGCCTGCGTCGACATCTGTCCGACCGACTGCATCAACTTCACCGTCAACGGCGCCGAGGCCGATCTGCGCACGAGGCTGCGGGCGCCGGCCAGCAATCTCGAGCAGTCGCTGTATGTGTCGTCGCAGCTGAAGACCGGCCGGGTCATGGTCAAGGACGAGGATGTTTGCCTGCACTGCGGCCTGTGTGCCGAGCGTTGCCCGACCGGCGCCTGGGATATGCAGAAATTCCTGCTCGACATGACCTACGCCGGTCGCGGCTGCCGCAGCCCGCAACGCAAGGCGGCTTGAATGAAAACGGCCAGGGCGCGGATCGAGGCAGTCAACGATTTCGTCATCAAGTTCGCCAACGTCAACGGTTCAGGTTCGGCCTCCGCCAATGAACTGTTCGCGCGCAGCGTGCTGCGCATGGGCGTGCCGGTCAGTCCGCGCAACATCTTTCCGTCGAACATCCAGGGTCTGCCGACCTGGTACGAGGTGCGCGTCAGCGAGCGCGGCTGGCTCGGCCGCCGTGGCGGCGTCGACCTGGCGGTGGCGATGAACCCGCAGACCTGGGACCAGGACCTGGCGGAAATCGAGCCCGGCGGCTACCTTTTCTATGACAGCACGAAAGCGCTGCCGCCGTCGAAGTTCCGCGATGACGTCACCGCGATCGGCGTGCCGCTGACCGAAATCTGCGCCGCCAAGTACGGCGATCCGCGCGAGCGGCAACTGCTGAAGAACATCATGGTGGTCGGTGTGCTGGCCGCACTGCTCGGCGTCGAGCCGGAAGTGATCGCGCAGCTGCTCGGCGAGCAGTACAAGGGCAAGGACAAACTGATCAAGCCCAATCTTGACGCGTTCATGACCGGCCTGCACTTCGGCCGCGAGAATCTCGGCGCGGACCTCGGCCTGCGCATCGAGCGCCGCGATGCCGTCGGCGACCGTATTTTCGTCGAAGGCAATGCCGCTACGGCGCTCGGCTGCATTTACGGCGGCGCCACGGTCTGCGCCTGGTATCCGCTGACGCCGTCGTCTTCGCTGGCCGAAGCCTTCCAGAAATACTGCAGCAAGCTGCGCGTTGAGCCGGAAAGCGGCAAGAACCGCTATGCAATCGTGCAGGCCGAGGACGAGTTGGCCTCGATCGGCATCGTTATCGGCGCTGGCTGGAACGGCGCCCGTGCCTTCACGGCCACCTCCGGGCCCGGCATCTCGCTGATGACGGAATTCATCGGCCTGGCCTACTTTGCCGAGATCCCGGCCACGATCATCAATGTGCAGCGCGGCGGCCCGTCCACGGGCATGCCGACCCGAACGCAGCAGTCGGATCTCATCGCCTGCGCCTACGCCTCGCACGGCGACACCAAGCACGTGCTGCTGTTTCCCGAGGACCCAGCGGAATGCTTCGCGTTTGCCGCCGCCGCGCTCGACCTGGCCGACCGGCTGCAGACACCGATCTTCTTGATGAGCGATCTGGACATCGGCATGAACCAGCGCTTGAGTGCGCCGATGCAGTGGGACGATGCGCGCCGCTACGACCGCGGCAAGGTGATGACGCATGACGAACTCGAGTCCGGCAGCCCGTTCGGCCGCTACCGCGATGTCGACGACGATGGCATCCCGTACCGAACGATCCCGGCGACGCACCCGACGCGCGGCGCGTTCTTCACCCGCGGCACGACCAAGGACGCTGACGCGCATTACTCGGAAGCCGGCGACGATTACGTGGAGAACGTGCAACGGCTGCTGCGCAAGTTCGATACCGCCCGCGACCTGGTGCCGCAGCCGGTGCTGCAGCGCTCGGCGATCAAGACGCGCTTCGGCGCGCTCTATTTCGGCTCGACCAGCCCGGCGATGGCCGAGGCGATCGATGCGCTGTCCGAAGCCGGCATCGCACTGAACACGCTGCGTATCCGCGCCTTTCCGTTCACTGATGCCGTGGCGCAGTTCATCGCCGAGCATGAGACGGTGTTTATCGTCGAGCAGAACCGCGACGCCCAGATGCGGATGATGATTGTCAACGAACTGCACATCGATCCGGCGCGGCTGCTGCCGGTGCTCCACTACGACGGCACGCCGATCACGGCGCGCTTCATCATCGAAACGATCAGTGAGCAGGTGCGGCTCACCAACGTGCGGCCGCTAAAGGCCGGCAGGGCGGCATGAGGGAACCGGGATGACGTATCTGGCCAAACCGCGCTTGCATCACCCGACGCTGCCCGCCAATGCGCTGGGGCTGACGCGGCGCGACTACGAAGGCAAGATCTCGACGCTGTGCGCCGGCTGCGGCCACGACTCGATCTCGGCGGCGATCGTGCAGGCCTGCTGGGAAATGGCGATCGAGCCGCACCGCGTCGCCAAGTTGTCGGGCATCGGCTGCTCGTCGAAGACGCCCGACTACTTTCTCGGCCCCGCGCACGGCTTCAATTCGGTCCATGGACGCATGCCGTCGGTGGCCACCGGCGCCAATCTGGCCAATCGCGAGCTGATTTACCTCGGCGTGTCCGGCGACGGCGACTCGGCATCGATCGGCCTGGGCCAGTTCGCGCACCTGATGCGTCGTGGCGTCAATATCACCTACATCGTCGAGAACAACGGTGTCTATGGCCTCACCAAAGGCCAGTTCTCGGCCACCGCAGACGCCGGTTCGAAATCCAAGCGCGGCGCGGTGAACGCTGATGCGCCGATCGACATGGTGTCGCTGGCGCTGACGATGGGCGCGACCTATGTCGCCCGCAGTTTCTCCGGCGACAAGGCACAACTGGTGCCGCTGATCAAGGGCGCGCTGCATCATCGCGGCGCGGCGCTGATCGACATCATCAGCCCCTGCGTGGCCTTCAACAACCATGCCGGCAGCACCAAGAGCTACGACTACGTGCGCGAGCACAACGACGCGGTCAACCGGCTCGACTTCATGCCGAAACGCGAAGCGATCGTCGCCGATTATTCGCCTGGTGAAGTCATTGAGATCACCCAGCACGACGGCAGCATCCTGCGGCTGCGCAAGCTCGCCGCCGGACACGATCCGGGCGACCGGCTCGCCGCGATCGACCACATCCAGTCGCATCAGGCGCGCGGCGAAATCGTGACCGGCCTGCTGTTCGTCGATCCGGCGGCCGACGACCTGCACGGTCACTTGAACACGGTCGATACGCCCCTGAACCAGCTGACCGAAAACGAGCTCTGCCCCGGCGCGGCGAAACTTGCGTTGATCAACGCGGCGCTGACCTGAACACCCATCGCGCCGCCGCGCCCGACGCAATCGCGGATCGAGAGAATCCGAGTCCACAGTGTTGGATTGCTCGCGACGCCGATCGAATCGGTCGGGCGCCAACTTCCCCCTCCTTGCCACAGATCAAAAC
>JBFINI010000120.1:0-8376 GCA_041611275.1 Burkholderiaceae bacterium | reverse complement strand
CTCTCGGGCGGCCGCATCAAGATGGCGCCGATCGAAGGCGCCTATGACCGCATCCGTCTGCCCGGACTGACGATCCCGTTCGCGCCGCCGCGGGCGACGCTGATCACCGTCCTGAAGGACTCGTTCCCGCGCGAGGCGGCCGGCATCGACCGCTACTTCGACGCCGTCGATCGCGCCGCGTCGGCGCTGGGCGCAGTCTTCTCCGCGCGAAACATGCCCGGCCCGCTCGCCGCGCCGCTGGCCTGGTTCAAGCGCAAAGAAATCGAGCGCTGGGTCGGACGAACGACGTGGGACGTGGTGCAGGAATGTACGAGCGATCCGCACCTGCGTGCCGTGCTGACCGCACAATGGATCGACTACGGCAGTCGGCCGAAGGACAGCTCGTTCGCCGTGCACGCGGTCGTCACCAAGTCGTATCTCGACGGCGCCTGGATTCCGATTGGCGGCAGCCAGGTGTTCGCGCAGGAACTCGGTCGCACGATCGAAGCGGCCGGCGGCGGGATCCGCACCGGCGCCGAGGTGACCGGCATCGGCGCGCAGGGGCGGCGCGTGACCGGCGTGCGCCTGCGCAGCGGCGAAAGCATCGACGGGAACTGCGTAATCTCGGATGCCGGCGCCCACAACACGATGCGCATGCTGCCGTCGGCCGAAGTGGACTACGCTTGGGCGCAGGACATCGCCGAGCTGGAAGCGTCGACCGGCTACATCGGGCTGTACCTTGGGCTAGCCGGCGACATCGGACGCGCCGGCGCCAACACCGCGAATACCTGGATCTACGAATCGTGGGACGTGAACGCCGCCTGGAACGACCCGTTCAGGCAAAATCGCGCGCCGGCGCTGTTCGTCGCCTTTCCGTCGCTGCGCGACCCGTCGCACGAGCCGGGGCCGCAGCACAAGCACACCGCCGAGATCGTCGCATTGGTGAACTGGAGCAGCTTTGCGCAGTGGGACCAAACCGACGTCGACACCGGCATGACGCCCGGAACGGCTGCCAAGGACGAAGGCTACGCGGCGTTCAAGGACCTGCTCCGGCGCAACTTGCTGGCGCAGTTCGGCGAGCACTTCCCGGGGTTGGCGCCGATGGTGCAGATGTGCGAGGCCTCGACGCCGATCACCGTGGCCGAATTCACCGGCGCCGAGCACGGCGCGATGTACGGGCTGGCCACCACGCCGCAGCGCTTCCTCTCCCCCGCACTTCGCCCGCGAACCCCGATCGGCGGCCTGCTGCTCGCTGGCCAGGATGCCTGCACGCCCGGCGTGACCGGGGCGATGATGGGCGGCGTGATGGCCGCGGCGACGATCGAGCCGAAGCTCTGGCGGCTGCTGCGTTGACCGCAAACTGACGGCCACGCATTACCGTCAGCCGCAGGCAGTCACTGCGCCGGGCGACTGCACGAATGCTCCACTAGACTTGCCGACATCATCGACAACCGTGCCTATTGGAGGAGACCATGAGCGACGAATCGGTTGAGAAGACACCGCTCGAAAAATCGCGGGACGTCATTTCACAGCTCAAGGAGATGCGGCACTACTCGCAGAGCAACATCGAGAAGCTGTCGGAAATCTGGTTGATGCTCGACGACGAGCTGAAGCAGAAGGACATCGCCAAGCGTGTCGAGGCCTTGATGTCCAAGCAGACCGCTTTCCAGGAGACGATTGACGAGCTCATCACCGACTACGAGATGCAGTGCAATCGCATCGAGAACGAGGGCTCCTGAACCCGGACCTGCAATGGCTGCCGGCGGACGCGTCGCGCGGCCGTGATTCGGCGCCGGCGCTCCGGGCCACGGCGGTTAAGCGACCGGCTGCGCCGCCGGCAAGGTCAGGGGCTGTCGCCCGCCGCGATGCGCGAGCAGATACAGCGACGGGATCAGCAGCAGGCTGACGAACATCGAGAACAGCAGCCCGAAGACCATGCACACGGCGAGCGGCTGCAGCATCTCGGCACCCTCGCCGAGGCCGAGCGCCAGCGGCAGCATGCCAGCCACGGTGGTCAACGTCGTCATCAGGATCGGCCGCAGGCGCAGCCGCGCCGCTTCGACGATCGCCTCGGCGATCGCCAGCCCGCGCACGCGTTCGAGCTCGATGAACTCGACCAGCACGATCGAGTTATTGACGACCACGCCGATCAGCATGATGACGCCGAGCCACACCGGCATCGACAGCGGCAGATCGGCGGCGAGCAGCCCCAGAACGACGCCGATCAGCGCAAAGGGCACGCCGCACATGATGACGGCCGGATTGCGCAGCGACTCGTACTGCACGGCCATCACCACGAACACCAGGAACAGCGCCAGCGCGGCCAGCGTGGCGATCTGCACCTGGCCCTCCTGCAGGCTTTCGAACGCGCCGCCGTAGTACAGCGTGTAGCCGGGCGGCAGCTCGAAGTCGGCAAGGGCCGTTCGGATTCCGCCCATCACCTGCCCGAGCGGGCGGGCGCCGGTCAGCGCCGCCTTGACTTCGATGATGCGGCTCTGGTTCTCGCGCCGTATTTCGGTCGGCGCCGAGATGAAGTCGACGCGGGCGATGTCGCCGAGGTAGACGGCCGGCCGGCCCCCTTCACCGCCGAACAGCAGCACCGACTCGATCACGCGCGGGTCCTCGACCGTGCTTGGCGGCAGCCGCACGCGGATGTCGTAGGCGCGATCCCGGTCGAAGAATTCGCTGACGATCAGCCCATCGAGCGCGACCTGCAGCGCGCGCCCGGCCTGCGCCGAGTCGATGCCCAGTTCAGCGGCGCGCGTGCGGTCGAGCCGCACGGCGAATTCCTGGCGCACTTCCTCGGCCGAGTGCTCGACGTTGCGCAGCCCGGGGATCGCGCGCAGCTTGCCGAGCAGGCGGTCGCCGACCGCAGCCAGCACGTCGAGATCCGGCCCGCGCACGCGAACGCTGACATCCTCGTCGGCGCGGCTCGTTCGCACGCCGCGGATGCCGGCCGGCCGCGCAAGCACCTTCACGCCGGCAAGCTGAGCCTCGGCGACGCTGCGCTGAAAGGTGCCGACCCAGCGCTCGACGCTGCGCGCACGTTCGGTCACCGGCACCAACTGGATCGACATCGAACTGCGGTTGGGCCGCTCGCGCTGCGAACGGCCGAAGATCGAGCCGCCGGCGATGACCGAGATGCCCTCGACGTCGCCCTGCTCGCGCGCCAGGCTTTCGAGCAGGCGCACCGTGCGGTCCATCTGTTCGAGCGAGGTGCCGGTATCGGTCAGCACGCGCACGGTGACGCGGCCGTCGTCCATCGTTGGCAGGAACTCCTGCCGCGCCGTCTGGGCGACGAACAGCAGCGCGAAGACGGCGAGCAGCGCAGCGGCGCCGAGCGCCACCCACCCCGGCGCACGCAGGCTGCGCGCCAGCAGCGGCGCGTAGCCGCGCTGCGCCACTGCGATCAACCGCTGCACGCCGCGCGTCAGCCGCGAAGGCCGCGCCGGCATGCCGCGCGCGGCCAGCGCCGGTACCAGCGTGACGGCCACCGCCAGCGAGGCGACGATCGCCGCCGAGATGGTGAAGATCAGCTCGCGGAACAGCAGCCCGATCAGTCCGCTGATGAACAAGAACGGCAGCACCGCCGCCAGATTGGTGGTGGTCGCGGCGATGATCGGACTGGTGACCTCGGCGGCCGCATGCGCGGCGGCCTGCGGACCGGGTTCGCCCTCGCGCTGGTGACGCTCGATGTTCTCGAGCATCACGATCGTGTTGTCGACCAGCATGCCGATGCCCAGCGCCAGTCCGCCGAGCGTCATCAGGTTCAGCGACAGGCCGCCCATCGCCATGAAGACGAAGGTGACCATGATCGAGATCGGAATCGCGCTGCCGATGATCAGCGTGCCGCGCAGGTTGCCGAGGAAGAGATAGACCACCACCATCGCGAATACCGCGCCGGCGAAAGCCGCGCCGGAGGCGTTGGCGAGCGCCTGCCGCACGTAGGTCGACTGGTCGGAGACCTTCGCCACCTCGACGTCCGCCGGCAGCACGCCATGGCGTGCGACTTCACCGAGCCGCGCATTGACGCCGTCGGCAACTTCGACGGTGTTGGCGGTCGGCTGCTTCTGGATCGACAGGCGCACGCCCGGCGTGCCGTTGTAGCGCACGCGGATGCGCTCGTCCTCGTGCGAATCGAGCACCTGCGCCACTTCGGCCAGAGGCACCAGCTTGCCGCTCGGCAGCCGGAGCGGCAGGGCGCCGATCGCCGCCACGCTGGCCAGTCGTCCGGAGGTGCGGCTGGTGTACTCCTGCTCGCCAACGCGCAGGCGGCCGGCAGGCTGGTCGACGTTGCCGCGCTCGATCGCCTGCATCACGTCGTCGATCGACAGGCCGACGCCGGCCAGCCGCTTCTGGTCGGGCAGCACATGCACTTCGCGCACCAGCCCGCCGCCGACCTCGACCGCGGCCACACCGGGCAGGTTCAGGAACTGCTTGGCGAAGACATCGTCGGTCCAGGTGCGCAGTTCGGTGAGATTGCGCAGCGGCGAGCTGACGACGAACTCGAGCACCGGGATCTGTGCCGGATCGCGCTTGAAGATGATCGGCGGGTCGATCGTCGTCGGCAGGAAGCGGCGCGCGCGGTCGAGCCGGGTCGACGCATCGCGCAGCGCGACGTCGATGTCCTTGCCGTAATCGAAGTACAGCTCGAGCTCGGTCGTGCCTTCCAGCGTCGTCGACTCGATGCCGACCGCATCCTCGGTGATCGCCAGCTGTTCCTCGATCTGCCGCGTGGCGCGGTCTTCCATGATGTTGGCCGGCACCGCGGGATCGACGATGCGCACGCCGATCTGCGGATAGATCAGCTGCGGCAGCAGGTCGACCGCCAGCCGGTGCAGCGCGAAGAAGCCGAGCACGATCGCCGCCAGCGTCAGCATCAGCGTGCCGATCGGATTGCGGATGCACCAGACCGCGATGCCGCCTTGCCTCATCTGCAGCTCGTTATCCGGACGCCACCTTCGTCAGCCCGGCGCGTCGACCGGCTTGACCTTCTGGCCCGGGGCCAGGCCGATGAAACCCTTGATCACCACCGACGTTCCGGCCGCCAGGCCGCTGCGGATCTCGACCTGGTCGACTTGCCGCAGGCCGCTCTGCACATCGACACGACGCACCACGCCGTCGTCGAAGGCGAACACGTACTCGCCCTGCGCATCGCGACGCAGCGCCGCCAGCGGCACCAGCACGCGTTCGCTGCCGCCGGTCTTCAGTTCGACACGACAGAACTGCCCCGGTCGCGCGCCTTCCGGCACCGGGTCGAGTGCGACTTCGACGCGGCCGGTGCGGCTGGCCGGATCGATCGCCGGATGGATGCGCAGGATGCGCCCGGGATGCAGCCGCTGCCCGAGCGCGTCGATGCGCACGCCGGCGCGGTCGCCGAGCTTCAGGTACGGCAGCACGAGCTCGGAGACCGCAACATCGGTGATCAGCGTCGACGGGTCGAGCAGCGTCAGCAGGTGCGTGTGCTGCGGCGTGACCCCGCCGGGCTCGACGCGCCGCTCGGCGACGACGCCGGCGAAAGGCGCTCGCAGCGTCAGGTTCTGCACGCGGGTGGCGAGCAGGCGCCGCTGCGCACGGGCAATGTCGAGCGCGGTCTGCGATCGCGACAGCGCATCCTCGCCAATGAAGCCGCGCGCGATCAGCTGGCGGTTGCGCTCGTGATCGAGCTCGGCCTGCTTCAGGGTCGCCGCCGCCTTGTCGAGCTCGGCGCCGAGGATCCGGTCGTCGTAGCGGACCAGCACGTCGCCGCGCTTGACACGGTCGCCTTCGCGCACGGTGACGGCGACGATCTCTCCATCCTCCTGGTTGACGATGCGCACCTCGCGCAGCGCGCGCAGGCTGCCGGCACGATCGGCGTCGACGGCGAGATTGCCGGTCTTCGCAACGGCGAGTTCGACCAGGTGCGATCGCGGCGCCGGCGCGACGCTGTTGCTCGTCGCTTCGCCGCAGGCTGCGACGAAAAATGCGGCGAGAAGGATCAGGATTCTCATGGGTTGAATATCGTCGCGGCCGGTTCGTGAGGTCAGACGCACGCGTTGACCGCACCGGCCACTCGAATGCGTGCAGCCGACCGAGTCAGACCGCACCGTCCGCCGAACGTTGCCTGCAGGATTCTGCTCCCGCGATCGTCGATGCGCTCGCGCCGCAACCCGGCCGTCTTCGGCAGACCACCGAAGCTTGCTCAGTCCGCCGGTTCCAGCCGCACGATGCTGCCATTTGGCAGATCGGTCAGCAGATACACGTAGCCATCCGGTCCGACGCGCACGTCGCGCACGCGCGGCAGCGCGCCCTGCAGCATGAATTCGTCGTCGACGAACTTCTCGCCGTCGAGCCGCACGCGGATCAGGCTCTGGCCGCGCAGCGCGCCGATCAGTACGTCGCCGCGCCACTTGGGGAACTTGTCGCCGTCGTAAAACGCCATGCCGGAGATCGCCGGTGACGGCACCCAGTACTTGACCGGCTGCGCCAGCCCGGGTTTTTCCGTTCCTTCGCCGATCTGGGTGCCGGTGACGTAGTTGACGCCGTAGGTGATCACCGGCCAGCCGTAGTTCACACCCGCCTTGATCACGTTCAGTTCATCACCGCCCTGCGGGCCGTGCTCGTGTGCCCACAGCACGCCGGTTTTCGGATGCAGCGCCGCACCCTGAACGTTGCGGTTGCCGAGCGAGAAGATCTCCGGCTTCGCCTTCGCATTGCCGAGGAAAGGATTGCTCGGCGCCGGCCTGCCGTCGTCGGTCAGGCGCAGGATCTTGCCGGCGTGATCGTCGAGCTTCTGCGCCCGCGCCATCTCGCCGCGGTCGCCGAGCGTGACGTACAGCAGGCCGTCGCGATCGAACACCAGGCGCGAGCCGAAGTGATGGCCGGCGTTGCTCTTCGGCGCCAGGCGGAAGATGACCTGCACGTCGGTCATCCGCCAGGCACCGGGGCCGCCAGCCAGCTTGCCGCGCGCCACCTCGGTGCCGTTGTTGCCGGCCGCATCTCGCTGCGCGTAGCTCCAGTAGACCCAGCCGTTGTCGCGGTACCTCGGATGCAGCGCGACATCAAGCAGGCCGCCCTGGCCCTGGGGGTCGACGCGCGGCAGCCCGTCGACCGGCTTCAGTTCGAGCCTGCCGTCGCGGCCGACCACACGCAGGCGGCCCGACCGCTCGCTCACCAGCATGTTGCCGTCAGGCAGGAAGGCGAGCCCCCACGGCCGTTCGAGCCCATCCGTGATGGTCACCAACCGCACCGCGTGCTCGCGCGTCTGCACGACCTGTGCATCGGCGGGCGGCGCAGCGGCGAGCAGGGCAACAACAGCAGCTATCGCAGATCGCATCGAATCTCCTTGCCAATCACGGGCGGCGAAGCTGCCGCATGAACCACATGCCGGTCAGCTGGACTTGCCGCAAAGGTCACGCTTCGATGCGATCCTCTTCGACGGCATGGCAGGAGACCTCCGTATGGCCGGCCGCATGCCGGTACATCTTGACCGCCGGCACTTCGCGCTTGCAGCGCTCGTTGGCGTGCGGGCAGCGCGGATGGAAGGTGCAGCCAGAAGGCGGGTTCAGCGGATTGGGCACCTCGCCGGCCACCGGCGTTCTGGCGCGCCCGCTCATGTCGAGATCGGGGATCGCATCGAGCAGCATGCGCGTGTACGGGTGCCGCGGCGCCGAGAACAGGGCGCTCTTCGGCGCCAGTTCGACGATGCGGCCGAGGTACATGACGCCGACGCGGTCGGCGATGTGATGCACCACCGCCAGGTTGTGCGAAATGAAGAGATAGGTCAGCCCGAGCTCGCGCTGCAGGTCCTTCATCAGGTTCAGCACCTGCGCCTGCACCGACACATCGAGCGCCGAGGTCGGCTCGTCGCAGACGAGGAAGCGCGGGTTGGTGGCCAGCGCGCGGGCGATCGAGATGCGCTGCCGCTGGCCGCCGGAGAACTGGTGCGGGTATTTGGTCTTGTCGGCCGGCGACAGCCGCACCAGATTCAGCAGTTCGTCAACGCGCGCGGTGACTTGCAGCGTATCGCGCATCAGCCCATGCGCGCGCAGCGGCTCGGCGATGATCTCGGCCACGCGCCAGCGCGGGTTCAGGCTGGCGTACGGGTCCTGGAAGATCATCTGCAGCTTCTGCCGCAGGCTGCGCCCGGCCGCGGTGTTCATCTCGGCGAGGTCGTGGCCGAAGAATTCGACCCGACCTTTGGTCGGCGCATACAGGCCCACGAGTACACGCGCCACGGTGGACTTGCCGCAGCCGGATTCACCGACCAGGGCCAACGTTTCGCCGCCACGGATCTCGAAGCTGACATCGTCGACCGCGTGCAAAATCGTGCGTGGCTTGCCTTCAAGCACGCGATTCAGCCATGGTGCCGAGACATCGAAGTACTTGGCGATGCCATCGGCCTTGACGATCACCTCG
>JBFINI010000119.1:0-8416 GCA_041611275.1 Burkholderiaceae bacterium | reverse complement strand
TTGGCGTCGTACTTGAGAAACGGCAGGTTTTTCGAATCCGCCGTTTCATTGGCGAATGCGTGCTTGGCGTCGTAACGGAAGAACTCGAATCGCACGCCGGCGGTCTGCAGTTTCTTCTCCAATGCGTCGACCGAAGCGATCGGGAAGGCGTCATCGTGGAGTGCAAAATGGCCCATGAGCGGCGCCTTGATCTTGCCCGGATCGACAAATTCGAGCGGTGGCACGCCATACCAGATCACCGCCGCGTCGGTCTCCGGCACGTGGACGGCAGCAAGAACCGTCAGCGCGCCGCCCATGCAAAAGCCGGTCACGCCGGCCTTCGCGCTGCCCGAACCCTTCAGGTACTGCACCGCGCCGCGCACGTCCTGGCCGGCGGCGTCGCCGAAATCGAGACCCTTCATCAGGTGCTCGGCTTCATTGGCTTCGAGCGCGACCTTGCCGCGATAGAGATCCGGCACCAGCGCGCGATAGCCGGCGGCAGCCAGCCTGTCGGCCACGCCGCGGATCTGGTCGTTCAGGCCCCACCACTCCTGGATCACGACAACGCCCGGCGCGCCTGCAGCCGCGGGCTCGGCGAGATAGCCGTTAACCGTCTTTCCGTCGGGTCGCTTGTAGCTGATCGTCCTGCTCATCAGTGTCTCCCAAAATTGCAGGTTATCGTAATTACGTCGATGCAGTTCCGGGACAGCACCGGCACGGCGCTCACCGATGCGTCATCGGCGGCAGTCAACGCGCGTCTCGGCGCTCGTCGCCACTGATCGGCGAGCGAGCAGGGAGGGCAGTTTCAGGACAGCTCGTCGGCGCGTTCGGTCGCGCGCCGCTTTTTCGAGTTTCTGATTCTGTGCACGATCAGCGCCGCCAGCGCGACCACGACGGCCACCGCGATCATCAGCGACAGCGGTAGTTCGTCAGCCGGATCGACGCCGTGATCGGCGCGGGCCATCGAGGCACTCGCCAGGCAAACTGCCACGCCCGCCTGTGCGACCCATCGAAGGTTGCTGGCAGGGTCAGCGGTCTTCATGCGACCTGCCAGCTCAGCGAATGATTGAGCGCGATCAAAGCACCCCACGCCAGCAGCACCACGCCGAGCGGCGCGCTGAACTGGCGGCCCCACGAGACGTTCTTTTCGATTGCCATCACGGTGCCGAGCAGCAGCATCCAGCCGAGATTGCCGGTACCGACGGCGAACATCAGCAGCATCAGCGCCCAGCAGCAGCCGACACAGAACGCGCCGTGGTGCGCGCCGAGCAGCAGCGCCTGCAGGCGCGAATTGCCGCCTCGCCAGTGCTGGATGACGAACGCCACCGGCGCGCGGCACTTGTCGAGGCAGCGGTACTTGAGTTTCGAGAACTGGAAGACGCCGGCCGCAAGCAGCGGAGCGGCGCCGAACACCCAGGCGTTCGATTGCAGCCAGTCGTTGCGGTCGAAGGCCCGGTGCAGGCCGAAGTCGAAGGCGTGCGCCACGATGCCGAAGCCCAGCCACACCGCGAGATAGCCGCAGACGACCAGCGCCAGTAGCCGTGCCTGATCGGCACGCGCCGACACCATGCGCTGGAATGCCTGCAGCAACGGCAGTGTGGTCGGCAGCATCATCGCGACCGTCATCAGCGTCCAGCCGCCCACGTACAGCAACGCCTGCAGGACCAGCGACGAATCGCCGCGCATGCCGATCGTTGCCAGTTCCGCGTGGTTGAGGTAACGGCCGTAAGGCGAGCGCTCCCACAGCCACAGCGTGAGCCAGGCGATGGCGACAAGACCGCCCAACGTGGGAAGCAGCAGGCGCCGGTCAATCGTGTTCACGGGCACGGTGGCACGCGCGGGTCAGGGCGCAGCAGGAGGCGACGGCCAGCGGCTAGGGGGGCTGGCCGCAGCAGATGTTGGCACGATCGACTGCAGCAAGCCCCGCGCTCAGGTGGCGAAGCGGAACGTACCCTGCACCGAGTTGTGGCCGTTCAGATCCAGCTTGATGCCGAGCGAAGGCGCATTCGCCTTGTAGCTCGATGCCTTGCCCACATACGCGGGTGAGCCGGGGATCGTGCTGAAGATGCTGTCAGTCAGTGCGGTGGGCTTGTCGCCGGGACCTCGGAACGGTTCCAGCTCGGCCGACACGGCATTGCCAATGCGCAGCCGGCCCTTGCCCTTTTCGACCTCGAAGGTCATCGGCACGCGCTCGACGCCGACCACTTCGCCGACCAGTTTCGCCAGATCGGCCACCGGACCGCCTTTCTTGCCCGTCCAGACGGCGAGGATCGCTTCTTCCTGCTGCTTGCTCGCCTTTTCGTCGACGTAGGCGATTATTTTCCAGTTGCCTTGCAGGATGTTGCCGGGGATATGCGCGAGCGCGGCAAACGTCAGGCCGGAGACATCGACGCCGTCGATCGCGCCTTCGTCGATATGCCAGGCCAGTGTTCCCTTGCAGGTGCCGTTGTCGGGATCGTCGCCGACCCAGCACGGACAAAGCGTCTTGCAGTCACAGACTTCGAGCAGTTGCCCTTCAAGTTTGTACGCCATCGTTGATCCTCCATAAGGTGTGAACGGACGGGACAACGCGGGGTCATGTGATCAACCTCGCCACATGGTCGAGCGTATCGGCGGAAGCTACGGCGGCACTGCAGTGAATTCAATTCCGTCCATGCGTTGATTGTCGATACGGGATGATGGTCTCGTGTGGCGGCGCGCGATCGCGGCTGACACGGAGCAAGGCCGCTCTGCTGACTTGCAGCAGCAATAGATTCAGGAAATTCTGCGGTCTGCTCTTGCAGGGCAGCAATCGGCGCTGACGACCGTGCCGAGCCCAGCGCAAGTTCGCGATTTGGCGATGGACAATCAGGCGGGGCAAACGCCAGCAAGCCGTCGTCCCGCGGCGGCGCACCGGCGGTTAGCGTTCTTTGCTCGGCGGATCGAACCGTGACGCGGCTGAAGCAAGCGACGGCAATACAGCCGCCGTCCTGGGCAGACCGTGACTACTCGGCAGCCGTGCCTTCACCCGGCGCAGATTCCGGCGGCTCGGGTGACGGCGCGTCGGTGGACTTGTTTTCCTGGTTGGCAGTCTTCTTCAGTCGCTTTTCTTCCTTCTTCTTCTTCTTCGCCAGATCTCGCTGCCGCTTTTCAAATTGGTAGTTGGGTTTGGCCACTTGTACTCCTGATCAACCGGACTCGGGCCGGCGAAACACCCCGCGGCGCCCATCCTGTGTTCGTCGACAGCCGCTGTTCGCCGCGCCCTTCTTTATGGGCACATGGCGCATGTTAACGGTTCACCGGGCCGGAACATGGGTGCCGTTCTGACGGCTCGGGCCCAGCCTGGCGAGCGTCTGCCCAACGCCCACCCGCGCGCCGATTCTTCGGCGACCTGCTGGCGCCGGCGCGGCAGCGGGTCGTGGACGATCAGCGGCTCACCTGACCGCCGCCACCGGCGGCGATGCGGCGCTGCAGAGCATGTCGCACCAGCTCAGAGGGTGAGCGTCCCTTCACCCACCAGCACCGCGGCGCCGCCAACGCGCACCGCGGTGATTTCGCCGTCGCGGCGGTCGAATTCAACATGAAGTTCGCTCGGCCGGCCCATTTCGATGCCCTGTTCGAGCCGAACCGCGAGCGTGCCCTGCCTGGGCTCGGGCAGCAGCGCCGACAGCCAGCCGGCGAATGATGCTGCCGCCGAACCGGTCGCCGGATCCTCCGGCACGCCGAGGCCGGGCGCGAACATGCGTACTCGCCAGTGCAGCGCGTCGACGCGAGCGACCGGGTAAACCTTCTGCGTTGCGTAATCGGTGAGCAATTGACCCCAGACTGAGAGTTTGAGCCGGCAGCGTGTCAGCGCTTCGACGCTGGCCAACGGCACAACCAGGAACGGAACGCCGCAGGACCAGCAGGCGGCGCTGTCGAGCACCTCGCTGGCGGTCAGTGACAGCATCTGTGCCAGCGCGTCGGCGGCCGGCGGTGGCGGGCCTGCTTCGGGCAGACGCGCGGCTGTCAGCTGGCAGTGGGTGACCCGATCGCCATCGCGGAATATCGTCACCGGCACCGGGCCGACGCCTTCCTCGAAAACGATGTCGCGCTGATCGGCAGATATTGCGCCGTGGGTGGCCAGCACGAAAGCGGTGCCGATCGTCGGATGGCCGGCGAACGGCAGCTCGCCGCCGGGTGTGAAGATGCGCACGCTTGCGGCGTGACGCGCGTCAGCGGGCGGCAGCACGAAGGTCGTTTCCGAATAGTTGAACTCGCGGGCGATGGCGAGCATCTGCCCATCGGTCAGTCCGCGGGCATCGGGCAGCACCGCCAGCGGATTGCCGCAGAAGAGGCGGTCGGTGAAAACGTCGCAGGTGACGTAGCGATAGCGATTCATGAGCGCACCCTTTCCGTGCGGCCGATGGCGATGGTGGCCACGACCGCCATGGCGACGATCCAGGTCAGCGGCTCCACCTGCTCGCCAAAGAGAAGGGCGGCGAAGGCGATCGTGAAGAACACCTGCAGCAGTTGCACCTGGCCGACGCGGGCGATACCGCCGATGGCCAGCCCGTTGTACCAGGCGAAGAAGCCGATCACCTGCGAGATCAGCGTCACGTAGGCAAAGCCGCTCCACGCAGCCGCGCCGGCGGCCAGCGGTGTGGACAGCGCAAACCAGGCAGCGACCGGCAGCGTCAGTGGCAACGCCAGCACCAGCGACCACAGGATCGTGTCGATGCCGCCAAGCGATACCGACAGCCGGCCGCCGGCAACGTAGCCGATCGCACCGATGAGCACGGCGGTGAGCATCCACAGATGGCCGCCACCGAATTGGAAGCCATGGCGCAGCGAGAAACCGATCACCAGTGCCGAGCCGATCGCCGCGCAGACCCAGAAGCGGGCGCGGTGCCGCTCGCCCATCCACAACGTCGCCAGCAGTGCAGTGGCAAAAGGCAGCAGGCCGTTGATCACCGCGCCGTGGTTGGCCGGCAGCGTGCGCATGGCCAGCGATGAACACAGTGGAAAGCCGACGACCACGCCGATGACGCAACTGGCAAGCAGGGGCAAGTGATCGATGCGCGGCCTGCGCGCGCGTGACAGCAACAGCCACATGGCAGCAACGAGGCCGGCCAACGCCATACGGCCGAAGGCGACGAACCAGGCGTCGAGTTCGGCTACCGCCAGCCGGGTCATCGGCAGCGTCAGTGAAAAGGCGAGCACGCCGCCAAGTCCGAGCAGCAGGCCGAGCCGCTCCCGCCTTCGGCTAGGCGTCGCGGCCGACGATCGATCGGTGGCGATCACCGAATGCATTGACCGGCGGGCTGGGGGTTCAGCTCAGCGCAAGGTCGAGCACGCCGACGGCGGCCGGGCGCGCGCATAGCTGCGCGTACCAGCGCTCGACGTGCGGCCGCGGCGAGCGCTCGACCGGCAGGTTGTACCAGCGGTGCGCCTCGACGCCGAGCACGATGTCGGCCATCGTGAAGCGCTCGCCGCAGGCGAAGGCACGGCCGGCGAGGTGCGCATCGAGCAGGCCGAACAGCGCGTCGGTGGCTGCCACCGACTGCGCGATCAGCGCGGCGTTGCGCTTTTCCAGCGGTGTTCGCAGCAGTTGCAGGAAGGCGTCGCGGCTGGCACGGTTCGCGGTCGTCTGCTGCCAGTCCATCCAGCGATCGGCGTCGGCGCGCGCCTGCAGCGGCTCCGGATACAGCGTGCCAAAGGCGTGCTTGGCGGCGAGATAGCGCACGATCGCATTGGACTCCCACAGCACGAAGCCGTCGTCGTCGATCACCGGGATCAGTCCGTTCGGATTCAGTTGCTTGAACTCGCTCGTGCCGACGACGCCAAAGGCGCCGCCGGCATCGATGCGCTCGAACTTGATGCCGGCTTCCTGCGCCGTCCACACCACCTTCTTGACGTTGATCGAGGTGATCCTGCCCCAGATACGCAGACTCATCGCTTCATTTCCTCCTGGATCAATGTGGCAAGTACGGTGACGCCGCGGTCGATCGCGGCGGCCGCCACGGTAACGAAACTCAGCCGCAGCGTATGGCGCTGCGGCGCGGTAGCGAAGAACGGCGCGCCAGGCACGAAGACCACGCCCTGCGCGATCGCGCGGTCGAGCAGGTTCAGCGTGTCGATGCCGGCCGGCGTCGTCAACCACACGAACATGCCGCCATCAGGCTCGGTCCAACGCACTGCTTCCGGCATGTGGGTGCCGAGTGCGGCGAGCATGGCCGCCGATTGCCCGGCGTACAGCGCGCGCACTCGCGGCAGGTGCTGTGCGAGCAGGCCGCCCTGCAGCACCTGCGTGACCGCACGCTGCGTCAGCGTCGCCGTGTGCAGGTCGGTGGCCTGCTTCATCCTGGCCAGCAGGTCGATCGCCGCGCGCGGCCCGACGACATAGCCCAGGCGCAGACCCGGTGCCAGCACCTTTGAAAAAGAACACACGCGCAGCGTGCGCTCGGGCGCGTACTGGCGAAGGCTCGGCGGCGGTGGTGTGCGGTACCACAGCTCGCCATACGGGTCGTCCTCGATCAGCCACAGGTCGTCGCGGCGTGCGACGTTGGCCAGCTGTTCGCGCCGCCCGGCGGACAGCGTGCGGCCGGTCGGGTTCTGGAAGTTCGGCATCACGTACAGCAGACGGGCATCGCGCGTGACCCGAGCATCGAGCACCGACGGAAGGAGCCCTTCCTCGTCGGTGGGCAGCGCGCGGAAGATCGGGCCAAACGGTGCGAAGGCCTGCAGCGCGCCGAGGTACGTCGGCGACTCGACCAGCAATGCAGCGCCGTCCTCGACCATCGCCTTGCCGATCAGGTCGAGCGCCTGCTGCGAGCCGGAGACGATCAGCACTTCGTCGGCCGTGGTCAGCACGCCGCGCGCCGTTTCCTGTGCATCGATCCATGCGCGCAGCGGCGGATGGCCTTCGGTCGGCCCGTATTGCAGGGCGCTGTCGGGGTCCGCGGCGAGAACGCGGTCGAATGCCGCGCGCAGCGCCGCGGCCGGGAACGACTGTGGCGAAGGCAGGCCACCGGCCAGCGAAATCATTCCGGGTTGCAATGTGACCTTCAGGATCTCGCGCACCAGCGAGCCCTGCACGCGTTCGCTGCGCCGCGCCGCGGGCGGCAGCGGCAATTCGAGTTCGCGCGGCGCGTTCATCGCTGCGGTTTCGCGTCTTGCTCGCCGCCTTCGGGACCGTAGAAGACGACCCAGGTGCGGAAATCCGGCGTGTGATCGACGAAGCGATGCCGCTCGCCGGCACGCACGAACAGCACGTCATGGGGACCAAACGTCACCCGCTGGTCACCGCATTCGAAGATGCCGTGGCCAGAAACGACGATGTACAACTCGTCGCGCGTGTGCGGCTGCTGCGTGTCGACCGGGCCCGGGACGTACAACTCGACCAGCATCGAGCCGTGCGTAAAGCCGACCGCGAAACGTTCACCCAGCGGCCAGCGCGCGGTCACCGGCCCCGGGATGCGCGGCGCCAGTTCGTCGACGGTGAGCTTCAGCGGAACCTTCATCCTCGTCTCCATCAGGCGGCAAGTCCCATCCAAAGCGCGGTGGCGCCGAGCAGCGCGCCCAACAGCATGTTGAAGACGCGCAGCCGGTGGCCTTGCGCCAGCCAGCGGCGCAGCGCAGCGCCGATCCAGCCCCATAGCAGCACACTGGCGACGGTGCAGAGCGCGCAGACCAGCACAACGATGACTGCCCGCCGCAGCGGCTGTTCGCCGGCGACGAACGCCGTGGTCGTGGCCAGCGCGAACATCCACGCCTTGGGGTTCAGGTACTGGAACAGCGCTGACTGCACGAAGCCAAGCGGCAATGCAAAGCGACCACGGCCGGTGGGCGTCTCGCCGCGCGAAGGCCGTGTCAACTGCCACGACAGCCACAGCAGGTAAGCGACGCCGGTCCACTTCAGTGCGGCGGCGAGCATCGGAGAGGCGAGCACCAGCGCCGCGACCCCGGCGGCGCCGCCGATCAACATCGACGACATGCCGAAAGGCACGCCGAACACGTGCGGAAGCACGGCGCGAAAGCCGAAGTTGGCACCGGTCACCGTGGCGATGGTGTTGTTCGGCCCGGGCGTGAACGACGCCACCACGGCGAACACCATCAACGCCGTCAATTGATCGGCGGCCATCAGTGGCTGGCGCCGCTCAGGACCCGCGCGAACTGCTCGCTGTCGACGTTGCCGCCACACAGCGTGACGCCGACTTTCGCGCCGCGCAGTCGATCGCGCTGTTTGCAGGCGCCGGCCAGCGATGCGGCGCCAGCGCCCTCGGCGACATTGTGCGTGGCCGCGAAAAGCAGCCGCATCGCGGCGGCGATTTCGTCGTCGCTGACTTCGATCACGTCGTCGACGTGCGCGAGCATCAGTTCGAGCGCCTCGGCGTCAGGGATGCGGCAGGCCAGTCCGTCGGCCAGTTGCGTCGTCACCGGTGCCTCGACAATGCGACGGGCGCGAAATGACTGCGCG
>JBFINI010000118.1:0-8417 GCA_041611275.1 Burkholderiaceae bacterium | reverse complement strand
TGCAGGCCGGTGATGGTGATCACCGGCACCAGTGTGTTCTTCAGCGCGTGGCCAAAGTGCACTGCGCGGTCGGTCAGCCCGCGGGCGCGGGCGAACTTGATGTAGTCGGTGCGCAGTACTTCCAGCATCTCGGCCCGCACCAGGCGCAGGATCAGCGTCAGCTGGAACAGCGACAACGTGATCGACGGCAGGATCAGGTGCTGCCAGCCTTTGGCGGTCAATAGCCCCGTGGTCCACCAGCCGAGTGCGACCGTATCGCCGCGGCCGAACGACGGCAGCCACCCGAGCTGCACCGCAAAAACGAGAATGAACAGGATGCCGATCAGGAAAGTCGGCAACGACACGCCGACCAGCGACGAGGCGAGCAGAAAATGTGCGAACCACGAATTGCGTCGCAGCGCCGTATACACACCGGCCGGAATGCCGACGACGATGGCGATGATCGCGGCGGCGAACGACAATTCGAGCGTCGCCGGCAGCCGCTCCTTAATCAGGGTGGAAACGGTTCGACCCTGGCGCAGGCTGATGCCGAAGTCACCTTGAACCGCATTGCCGACGAATGTCGCGAACTGCAAGAAGAAAGGCTTGTCCAGACCAAGATCGGCGCGCAGCCGCGCGCGGTCTTCCGGCGTAGCGTCCTGGCCGAGCATCTGCGCCACCGGATCGCCGACATACTGGAACAGCAGGAACGCGACGAAGGCGACCGTCAGCATCACGAGGATCGCTTGCACCAGGCGGCGGACAATGAACGCAAGCATTCGGGTTCGCAGCAAAAACCCGGCCGATTACCGTGCTGCCGGCCGGGTTGTCATTGCGGCGGAATATACCGTGATCGTGCGCCGGCGCTGAACGGCTCGCGTCCCGCGAACGCCATTGCCGTCTCGCTGTCGAACCAGCAGCGCTCGTAGGCAGACGAGTGTAAGAATTGCCATCGAAACCCGACTAACCCGCGTTGAAACGACACCCTGCGAGGAGCCCGATGATGACCCGCCGCACTTTCCTGTCCACTCTGACCGCGTTGGCGGCCGCGCCCGCGGCAGTGCCGGCCGCGCCGGCATCGTCCGCATCAGCGATCGGACGGCTCGAGTTGTCCGACGCGGAATGGCGCCAGCGGCTTACGCCTGAGCAGTACAAGGTCCTGCGGCGCGAAGGCACCGAAGCGCCATTTACCAGCCCGTTGAACGCGGAGAAGCGCAAAGGCACCTACCACTGTGCCGGCTGCGAGCTGGCGCTTTTCACCTCGGAGATGAAGTTCGACAGCGGCACCGGCTGGCCCAGCTTCTTCACCACGCTGCCCGGCGCGCTAAAGACCAAGACCGACTTCAAGCTGATCCTGCCGCGCACCGAGTATCACTGCGCGCGCTGCGACGGTCACCACGGCCACGTGTTCAATGACGGCCCGGCGCCGACCGGCAAGCGCTACTGCAATAACGGCGTCGCGCTGAAGTTCGTGGCGGCGTCGGACTGATGGGTACGCTGACGCGCGCTGCCGCCGGCGTCCTCTTCGGCGGCGTTTTGATCTCGAGCGTTATCGCGCAGACGGCGTCGGCGCCGCTGGCGAAAGCGACCTTCGCCGGCGGCTGCTTCTGGTGCGTCGAGGCAGACTTTGACAAGGTCGACGGCGTGATCTCGACCACCTCCGGCTACATCGGCGGCAAGGTCGCGAATCCGACCTACGCGCAGGTCTCCGGCGGCGGCACTGGGCACACCGAGGCGGTCGAGATCGTCTACGACCCGCGCAAGGTCAGTTACCAAAAACTGCTCGAGGTCTTCTGGGTCAATGTCGACCCGACGGTCAAGGACCGTCAATTCTGCGACGTCGGCTCGCAGTACCGCACCGGCATCTTCGTGCACGACGAAACGCAGCGCCGTGCCGCCGAAGCCTCGAAAGCGGCGCTGGAAAAGACCAAACCGTTCAAGGCATCGATCCTCACCCCGATCGAAACCGCGACGACGTTCTATCCGGCCGAGAGCTACCACCAGGACTACTACCAGAAGAACCCGATTCGCTACACCTTCTATCGGACCGGCTGCGGGCGCGACGCGCGGCTGAAAGAGTTGTGGGGCGATGCGGCAATGAAGGGATACAAGGCTAATTGAACGATCCGGTCGACGTGAACGTAAACGGGGCTGCCAGCGGCAGCCCCGTTTTCTTGCAGAGTCAACGTCTATCTGCGACCCGAGGTGCGCTCGCGCGCACCTTCCAAACTGCCGCTGCGCCGAAGTCGACCCCCGAGGCAATCGACTGGAAGCGCTGTCAGCACCTCACTAGTCGATCCGCACCCAGCGCGCTTCGAGCCGGTTTTGCGCCCGGTGCACGACGTTGACCTTCTTGTGCATCGCCCACGGAATCATCTGATTGTGCAGCGGAATATGCATGATGTTCCTGTTGTGGATCATCAGCGCGTCGGCGATCAGCTGGTTGCGCTTCTTCTGGTCGACCTCGCTTTTCATCGCGTCGACCAGCTTGTCAAACTCCGGCACGCTGACCCGTCCGAGGTTGAAGTTGCCGTCGCCGTCCTTGCCGACCGTGCGCGCCAGCGACTGCAGCGAATACAACGCGTCGAAGGTCGGCACGCCCCAGCCGAGCAGATAGGCCGAAGTGTCGTACTTCTGGATCTTCGGGAAGTAGGTCGCACGCGGCATCGCATTGAGGCTCACCTTAAGCCCGATCTGCGCCCACATCGTCACCAGCGCCTTGCAGATGTCTTCGTCGTTGATGTAGCGGTTGTTGGGGCAGTCCAGGGTGAACGAGAAACCGTTCGGATAGCCGGCGGCGGCCAGCAGATCGCGTGACTTCTTCTGGTCGTACGGCAGGCGCTCGTGCGCTTCCTTGGTCCAGCCGTTGACGGCGCGCTGCATGATGGCGCCGGTTGGATCGGATGATCCGCGCATCACCGCCTTCTGGATCGCCTCGATGTTGATCGCGTGATAAAGCGCCTGCCGCACGCGCAGGTCCTTGAACGGGTTCTTGCCCTTGACGTCCGAGTAAAGCAGTTCGTCGCGGTGCTGGTCGAAACCGAGGAAGATGGTGCGGTTCTCGGCGCCCTCGACGATCTTGATGTTCGGCGCCGCGCGCATGCGCGCCAGGTCCTGCGGCGGCGGGTCGAGCACGAAGTCAAGTTCGCCGGACAGCAGCGCCGCGGTACGGGTGGCGTCCGACTTCACCGGCGTGTAGATGATTTCGCTCACGTTGCCCTTCTTGGTGGCTTTGCCCCACCAGTTCGGGTTCTCGACCCAGACCGTGCGGATGTCGACCTCGCGCGACTTCAGCATGTACGGGCCGGTGCCATTGGTATTGCGCACCGCGTGGCTTTCCTCTTTCTGCACGAAGTTGGTCGGCGTCGTGACCTTGTGCTTCTCCGACCAGGCCTTGCTCATGATGCGCAGCTCGGTGAGCTGGCGCAGCAGGACCGGGTTGGGCACTGTCGTGTAGATCAGCACCGTGTGATCGTCGACCGCGCGCGCGCCCTGGATCGCCGTCGTGTAGGCGCGGAAGTTCGAGTTCGGGTGCAGCGCCCGTTCGATCGAGTAGACGACGTCGGTGGCGGTGAACGGCGTGCCGTCGTGGAATTTCACGCCCTTGCGCAGCTCGAAGCGCCAGATCAGCGGTGTGTCGGTGCTCCACTTGACGGCCAGCGCCGGCTCGAGCTCATATTTCTCGCTGTAGTCGATCAGCGGCTCGTAGATGTACGAGTTGGCCGTGTTGTTCAGGCCCTCGTTCTGCGAGTGCGGATCAAACGTCAGGATATCGCCCTGGCTGGCCCAGCGCAGGGTCTTGGCTTCGAGCGCCGGCGCGGCAAACGTCACTGCGGCGACCGCCAGCGAAGCAATGGCATGGCGAAGCATCGTGATTCTCCTTGGATGTTGTGTGCACCTTTGCGTGCAGCCGGCCGATGCTGCACCAAGCCTTATTCGCGGTCAACGCGGCACCGTAAGTTCCGGCCAGGCCACGACCGGGTAAACCCTCGCCTTCAGCCTGAAGGCAACTCTGTCTCACCCAGCAGGGCCGAATCGTCGGCGCCGGCCAGCCCGGTGGCCAGGGCCTCGGCAAATCGCCGGTGCGCCACCTGGCCGAACGGCGCGACCGATCCCTGCTCGGCGGCCAGCGCCAGCGCAAGCTCGAGATCCTTGGCCAGGATCGACAGATGGGCGCGCGGCGTCTTGTCGCCCGCCAGCCAGCGGACGCCGCGATCGGCGAGCATCCAGCAGGCGCCCGAGCTGGCGCCGATCACCTCGAGCATCAAGGCCGGGTCCAGGCCAGCCCGCCGGCCCAGCGACAGCGCTTCGGCGCCCGCGGCAAGATTCACACCCGCCAGAAGGTTGTTAACCAGCTTCATCGCCGACGCCTGCCCGGCCGCCGCACCGATGCGGAACACGCGGCCGCACAGAAGGTCGAGCAGCGGCTGCAACCGCGCGCACGCGGCCTCTTCGCCAGCCAGCATCATCGACATCGAGCCGTCGCGCGCCCGTGCCGGGCCGCCGGAGATCGGCGCATCCAGCACTGCAACGCCGCGCGCAGACAGCCGTTCCGCGATACGACGGGCATCGGCCGGCGCGATCGTCGATAGCAGCAGTACCGCGTGCCCGGCGGGCAAGGCCGGTTCGGCCGCGCCACCCTCCTCGAACAGCACCGCATCGATCTGCCGTGCGTTGACGACGACGATCAGCGTGACATCGACCTGCGCGACCAGTTCCGCCGGGCTGGCAGCGATGCGCGCGCCACGCTGGGCCAGCGAGCGTTCAGCTTCGGGCCGGATATCGCGTACCCGCACTTCGGCATTGATATCGAGCAGCCGCTGCGCGATGGCGCCGCCCATGTTGCCGACCCCGATGATGCCGATCCGCTGCCTGTCCATTGCCCCTCCTGTGCACCGCGCACGGTCGCCGCAGCGATTGTGCCCGCGCCGTCGCGCAGGCGGGGAAGGCTGGCTTCAGGGCGCGCCGCGCAGTTCGATGTCGCCGTAGAAGGCCTCGATCTCGCCGCCGGTGTTGTCGGTGTCGGTCATCACGCCGACGCCGATCAGCCGCCCCGGCGGTTCGCCAAAGGCGCGGACGAAATCAGCAACGTAATTGCGCTCGAAATGCTTCCACTGGCCAAGCCGCTCGCGGCCGCTGCCGGCGACCACCATCTTGATGCGGCCGCTGTGCGCGCTGCCGATGACCGTGCCGACCGGCTGGCGGTTTTCCCACAGATAGATCAGCGTGGCGTACGGCACACTCTGGCCGCTCACCATCTGCGCGGTGTCGAGTGCGATCTGCTCGCGCGCCGGCAGCCGGCGCTTGTCGCCGTCGAAGAACAGCAGCAGCCGCGCCGGCGAATCCTCAGCGTGGCGGTCGAGATTGTTGGCCTCGGCGATAAGTTCGACCACGCGCCAGCGCCAGGCGATCCTGGGCCGCGCGCCCGGGTCGACATCGAGCCGCTGCCGCAGACCGGTTGCCGAGCGGCGGGCACGGGCGTGCAGCACGACCGCGCGCGCGTGCTCGTCGTAGATCAGTCGGTACTCGGTCGGTGCCTTGGCGCGCGTGATGACGAGCGGCTGCCATTGGCGCGGCGCAGACGCGCCGGACGGATTGCTCGAAAACGCCACGACCTCGCTCACCGTTGACGGCGACTCGATGGTGGCACAGGCAGTCAGCACGACAGCCAGAAACGGGGCAAGCCAGCGGTGCATAACGTTGCAGATCGGGGCCGAAATCGGCTGGCGCGCATGGTACGGACGCCGGTCGCGCAGCGACAGTTGGTATCGACCCTCGCATCGTCGTCAGCGCTCGACGCGGCGCGAACTACGATTGCCGCGCCAGCCTCGCGCGATCAGCGCTCGTTCAACCCGTCGTGATGGTCGATGAGCGCCAGCGTCCATGCAGGCGAGCGCGCCCGGCCGCCCCATCTGGCGAGTGCCTTGCGCACTTGCCCGGATCGCCGACTACCGCTGCCGGCGTGTTCTGGCCTGGATGCGGAATATTGACGAACGACGTACAGCCGTCCTTCGTCTCAGCCAGGCCAATGAATTCACAGTCGAACAAGCCGACGCGAAAGCGCCGCAGCCGCCCGCCGGGCGGCGCGCCGACGAAGGTCTGCACCTGGCGCGTGACCTCGCCCATCGCGCTGTCGTCGGTGGCGCGTTGCCGGAGCCAAGATGCCGGCCCGCAGCACCGCGCAAAGCCGCCGCCGAGGGCGCCAGCCAAGCGGCGAAAAGCAGTGGGCCCCAGACACCTGCCTGCAGCAGACCACGTCGACCCGAGTTGGCCGGCACAGTGGCCAGCACTTTGTCGAGGTGTCGTAGTGACCGCGAACGGATCTCGGCGTCGCCGTGACTCTGGGACGGGCTCAGCCGCGGAACGCGCTAATGATCAAACCTTGGGATTTACGCCGCTTTCAGCGCCAGCACGCCGATCACTACCGCGATCACGCCGCCCCAGCGCCGCGGCGACAGCCGTTCCTTCAACATGCGCGCGCCGATCAACGTGGCGAACAGCACCGAAGTCTCGCGCAGCGAGGCGACCAGCGCGACCGGCGCCTTGGTCATCGCCCACACCGAGATTGCATAGGCCGCCGCTGACAAACCGCCGCCGATCAGTGCGCGACGGCTGCGGCTGCGCAACTGGGCGATGAAGCTGTGTCGATGGGTGGCCAGCATCCAAAGCGTGAACGGAATGCCGTCGAGCACGAACAACCAGACGATGTAGCTCCAGGCGTTGCCCGACACCCGTGCGCCCTGCCCGTCGAGCAGCGTATAGAGGGCGATCACCGCTGCATTGGCCAGCGCGAAAGCGACCGCCGCGCGCGACGGTGCATGACCGAGGGCGCGGAAACTGAGCGCAAATACGCCGCCGGAGATCAGCAGCATGCCGAACCAGGCAATAGCCGCCGGCAGCTCACCGAGCACCGCGATGCCGGCCACTGCGGTGATCAGCGGCGCCACGCCGCGCATCAGTGGATAGACCAGCGACAGGTCGCCGACGCGGTAAGCGGAAATCATCAGCCAGTAGTAAGCGAGGTGCACCGTCACCGACGCGGCGATGAACGGCCAGGCCTGCTGCGGCGGCAGCGGCACCACGAAGATGAACGGCAAGCCGATCAGCATCGCGCCGAAAACGATGCCAGCCGTGTCGTGCAGTACGTCGCCGCCGCCCTTGATCATCGCGTTCCAGCTGGCGTGCAGCAACGCGGCCAGCAGCACCGCCAGCGAGATGGCGAGTGTCACGAGCGCCGCCGCCGGGATCGCGCGACCGACCGCGCATCACCGCAGCGGATCACGACGACAATTGCCACATCCGCACGGCGACCAGCACCGCGACGGCGGAAAAAAGCATGAAGACGATATGCCGGCGCCAGCGATTTCGGTTGACCAGCCAGGCCACCGGCAGCAGCACCAGGGCGAGCAGCATGCCGCTGGCCAGCGCCGCATCGGCGCCCTTGAAGTGGGCGATGCGCAGGCGCGTGGTGATCAGAACTTCGCCTTCCACCAGGCCGGCATACGCGAGCGGCCCCAGGGCCATCGTCAGCAGCACGAGCAGCAGCCCGGGCACGCCGAGTTCGCGCCGGCGGATCTGCGCTTGACTCGGCAGATCGACGTTCAAGCCAGCACCGTATCGGCCGGCGTGTAGGTGAGGTTCAGGTCGCGCGCGACTTCCTGGTAGGTCACCTTGCCGGCAGCGACATTGAGCCCTGCCTTCAGATGGCGATTGCCATTCAGCGCCGCGCGCCAGCCCTTGTCGGCGAGTTCGAGGGCGAACGGCAGCGTCGCATTGTTCAGCGCGTAGGTCGATGTGCGCGGCACCGCGCCGGGCATGTTGGCCACGCAGTAATGCACGACATCGTCGACGACGTAGGTCGGCTCGGCGTGTGTGGTCGGGCGCGACGTCTCGGTGCTGCCGCCCTGATCGATAGCCACGTCGACGATGACCGCGCCGCGCTTCATTTTCGTGATCATTTCGCGCGTGACCAGTTTCGGCGCCGCCGCGCCGGGAATCAGCACCCCGGAGATGACCAGGTCGGCGCGCAGGACTTCGCGCTCGACATTGTCGCGGTTGGAGAAGATCGTCATGACGCGGGCGCCGAGCATCGCGTCGATACGGCGCAGGGCGTCGATCGAACGATCGATCACCACCACCTGGGCGCCGGTGCCCACCGCCATTTGCGCTGCATTGGTGCCAACCATGCCGGCGCCGAGAATGACGATCCGCGCCGGCGCGACGCCGGCCACTCCGCCGAGCAGCACACCCATGCCGCCGCTGGCCCGCTCCAGGCAATGCGCACCCGCCTGAACGGCCATGCGCCCGGCCACTTCGGACATCGGCGCCAGCAACGGCAGGCCACCGCTTTTGGAAGTTACGGTCTCGTAGGCGATGCAGATCGCGCCACTGGCGATCAGGTCGCGCGCCTGCTCCGGATCCGGCGCCAGGTGCAGGTA
>JBFINI010000117.1:0-8437 GCA_041611275.1 Burkholderiaceae bacterium | reverse complement strand
TGAAGAAGCTGGTGCCCATCAGCACGTCGAGCAGCATCATGATGGCGCTGACGAACAGCGCCGGAAAAGCGAACAGCGCCAGCACGGTGGCCAGGAAGATGCCCCAGATGGTCAGCGGCAGGCGCATCAGGGTCATGCCGCGCGTGCGGGCCTGCAGCACGGTGACAACGTAGTTCAGGCCGCCCATCGTGAAGCCGATGATGAAGAAGGCGAGCGAGACCAGCATCAGCACGATGCCCCAGGTCGGCCCTGGCGTGCCCTCGAGGATTGCCTGCGGCGGATACAGCGTCCAGCCGGCGCCGGTCGGTCCGCCCGGCACGAACAGGCTGGCGACCAGCAGGATCACCGACAGTAGGTAGATCCAGTAGCTGAGCATGTTCACATAGGGGAACACCATGTCGCGCGCGCCGACCATCAGCGGGATCAGGTAGTTGCCGAAGCCGCCGAGGAACAGCGCCGTGAGCAGGTAGACCACCATGATCATGCCGTGCATGGTCACGAACTGCAGGTAGGCCGCCGGCGTGATGAACTCGAAGGTGTTCGGGTAGGCGAGTTGCAGCCGCATGATCCCCGACAGCACCAGCGCCAGCAGCCCGACGCCCATGGCCGTGACCGCGTACTGGACCGCGATCACCTTGGCGTCCTGGCTCCAGATGTAGCGGCCGATGAAGGTCTTGGCGTGATAAAGCTCCTGTTCCCCGACCTCGGCAGGTGGAGCGACATGAGTTTCGTCATGGGCTACAGAGCTCATCCATGCCTCCTCGTTGCGTTGCGCAACCTGCGACGCAGTTGGCGCGGCGCGCCGTTCAACGCAGGGTGTTGATGTAGGCAACCATGTTGGCGATCGACTCGTCGCTGGCCAAGATGGCGCCCATCGTGGCCATCTGCTGGCCGTACAGGTCCTTCGGGTGACGACCGCGAATGCCTTGCTGGAAGTTCTTCAGCTGCGTGGCCAGATACCAGTCGTTCACGCCCGCCAGCCGCGGCGCATTCATCGCCGACTTGCCCTGGCCCTGGGCGCCGTGACAGACGCCGCACGAGCTGTCATATAGCGCCTTGGCCTTGCCGGCATTGCTCGACACCGTGGGTGCGGCCGGCGCATCGGGCAGGCTGCGGATGTAGGCGACCACGTTGTCGATCGCCGCTTCATCCGGCAGCACGGCCGCCATCGGCGCCATCTGCTTGCCGAACACATCCCGGTCATTGGCGCCGCGGGCACCGGTCTTGAAATTCTGCAGTTGCCGTTTCAGGTACCAGTCGCCGTGACCGCTCAGCTTCGGCGCGTTCAGCGCTGCATTGCCTTCACCCTGCGCGCCATGACAGGCACTGCACACGGCATACAGTGCCTGGCCGGCCGCGCTATCGCCCGGCGCCTTGGCCATGGTCTGCGCGAAGGTTGGCTGGGCGGCGAGCCAGGAGTCGAACTCGCGTTGCTCGACCACGTTGACGCGGCCGCGCATCGCGAAGTGGGCAACGCCGCACAGTTCTTCGCACAGCAGATCGAACTGGCCGGTGCGCGTGGTCTCGTACCAGATATAAGTGACCAGACCGGGCACCAGATCCATCTTGACGCGAAATTGCGGCACGGTGAAGTTGTGCAGCACGTCGAGCGAGCGCAGCAGCGCCTTGATCGGCTTGCCGACCGGCAATTGAACCTCGGGGCTGTAGACGAGGATGTCGTCCTGGCCCTTGGGATCGTCAGGCCGGATGCCGAAGGGATTCTTCTCGCTGACCAGCCGGGCATCGACCTTGCCGAGCGTGCCGTCCTTGCCGGGGAAGCGATAGCTCCAGTGCCATTGCCGCCCGACCGCTTCGAACACCATGGCGTCCTTCGGCGCTTCGACGATCTTGGCCCAGACGATCAGACCGGGCGCCAGCATTGCGGCCACGCCGACGGTGGTGATGCCGATCAGCCAGGCCTCGAGCTTCTTGTTCTCGGGTTCATAGGCGGCGCGATTGCCCTTCCGATGTCGGTAGCGAACGATGGCGTAAACCATGAACAGGTTGACGACCACGAACACGATGCCGGTGACCCAGAAGGTGAGGCCGACCGTATCGTCGATCGTGCCCCAGTTCGAGGCGACTGGCGTGAAGTACCAGGGACTCAGGAGGTGGAACAGGACAGAACCGGCAATCAACAGAACCAATACGATTGCTATGCCCATAGCGATCCTCTGGTTGATTGGACGGAACCTCCCGCGATTTGCGGTCTGCCTCGGTTCCAGAACGGCGCATTTTCTGCTCAACTGCCTTGCTCGTCTAGCCTTCAGCGTAAGAGCGCAAGGCGGACTGAGCCCCTGCATCGCAGCATTGCAGGCCGACGGCTCGTCGCTTTTTGCAGTGGCCAGTTCGCTCGCCGCGATGCCGAAGAATGCTGCACCGATAATTGTTCTGGCGCCGCGCTGCGATTGTGACTCCAGACTCGCAATGGCCGGCGTAAGATTTCTGTGCAAACGGCGCGGTCTTCTGCAGCCGCTCACTGATGCTGTTTGGCTTTTTCAGGCGGCCGGTTCTGGCGCAATGGAGGAGGTCAAGATGGACCATGCTGTGAGTCCCCAGCCAAGGCAAGTGCATGCACCGACGATTCACCGCATCACAGTGGATCAGCCGACGCAATGGCTGAAGCGAGGGTGGTCAGACCTTAAGCGCTCTTCGCAACAGAGCCTGGGCTTCGGTCTCCTTGTCGCCGGCTTTGGAGTCGGACTGCTGTGGATGGCATGGAGCGCAACGTACCTGGTGCCGGCGCTGGTGGGCGGGTTCCTGCTGGTTGCGCCGCTGGGCGCGATCGTTTTCTACGCGCTGTCGCAGCAGATCGAGCGCGGTGCAGCGATCGACGGTGCCGCTGCGCTGTTTGCCTGGCAACGCAATGTCGGCTCGATTGCGTTATGGGGACTGGCCCTGACGTTGGCGCTGATTCTCTGGGAACGCCTGGCAGCGATCATCTTCGCGCTGTTCTACGGCGGCGAAGTGCGCGATCTCGGCTCGCTGGTGTCCGATGTGCTGTTCTCCGGGCGCTATGTCCCGCTGCTGATCGCCTATTTCGGCGTTGGGGGGCTGCTGGCGTTGACCGTGTTCGCGTTTGGCGTGATCACGGCGCCGATGCTGCTTGACCGGGACGTCGATGTGGTCACTGCGGCGCTGACGAGTCTGCGTTGCTGCCTGACCAACCCAGGCCCGATGCTGGTGTGGGCCGCGATCATCGCGGTACTGACGGCCATCGGCTTCGCCACGCTGATGCTTGGCCTGATCATCGTGTTTCCACTGCTCGGACACGCGAGCTGGCACGCCTATCGCGACCTGGTGAAGTGACCGCGGCAGCCGCAAGCCGGCTTATTTGCCCAAACTGTTTTCCGCGCGCAGGCGTCGTTTCTGCACGGCCTGCGCCAGACGCTGCAATAACTTGACGCTGTCGTCCCAGCCCAGGCAAGCATCGGTGATGGACTGGCCGTAAACGAGTGGCTTGCCGGGCACCAGATCCTGGCGGCCGCCGAGCAGATGGCTTTCGAGCATCACGCCGACGATCCGAGTTTGGCCTTGCTCGAGCTGATCTGCGATCGAGCCGGCGACCGCGAGTTGGTTCTCGTGGTTCTTGCTTGAATTGGCGTGCGAGGCGTCGATCATCAGCCGCTGGGCTAGCCCGTTCTTGGCCAGTTCCTGGCAGGCTGCTTCGACGCTGGCCGAATCGTAGTTCGGTGCCTTGCCGCCGCGCAGGATGATGTGGCAGTCCTCATTGCCCTTGGTCGATACGATCGCCGAGTGGCCACCCTTGGTCACCGACAGGAAGTGATGCGGCTGTTGCGCGGCGCGGATCGCCTCGGCGGCAATGCGAACATTGCCGTCGGTTCCGTTCTTGAATCCAACCGGGCATGACAGCCCGGAGGCCAGTTCGCGATGCACCTGCGACTCGGTCGTACGCGCGCCGATCGCACCCCAACTGACCAGATCGGCGATGTACTGCGGCGTGATCATGTCGAGGTACTCACAGCCGGCCGGCAGGCCCATCGCATTGATGTCCATCAGCAGTTCGCGCGCCACACGCAGTCCGTGATTGATGCGGAAGCTGCCGTCCAAGTCCGGGTCGTTGATGAGTCCCTTCCAGCCGACGGTAGTGCGTGGTTTCTCGAAGTACACGCGCATGACGATTTCCAGTTCGCCGCGCAGGCGGTCGCGTTCGACCTTCAAGCGCTGCGCATATTCGTGTGCGGCCTTCGGATCGTGGATCGAGCAGGGACCGATGACGACGATCAGCCGGTCGTCCATGCCATTGAGGATCGCGTGCATTGCCGAACGCGCGTCGAAGACCACGTGCCCGACTTCGTCCGAACAGGGAAACTCGCGGATCAAATGCGCGGGCGGCGAAAGTTCCTTGATCTCGCGAATGCGCAGATCGTCGGTCATGTATCGCATCTTTAAGGCTCCATCCACGGTGAGGCTCCTGGTGCGGCCCGCGACGCCGGCAAAAAAAAACCGCCAGGTCGCTGAGCCTGGCGGTTAGTGTCGATAGGGTCTGAGCTTTACGCGCGCCGATCAACTCTTTCCGCCAGTGGCCGGAAAAAGCCGAAAAAGTAGAAGAAGAACGAACGGGTCATCTCAGACGGAATTGCTTTTCAGCCCTGACTGTACCGAATGCATTGCGCTGCGGCAAGCCGCCGGCCCGCTCAGAAACGGTAGCGCAGGCCGATGTTGGCGCGATTGTTCAGGCCGGCGCCATAGTAGCCCTCGGCTTCGCCGGCAGCTTCGGTGACCTGGTAGCCGCCGTATAGTGACATCGACGGCGACCACAGGTAGTTGACCTGAACGCCGAGGTCCAGGGCACGGCCGCGGCCAGTCATCAGGCCATCGAGTGCGAAGGCCAGCCGCCAGCGCGGCGACCATTGGCCGACCCCCGCCACGTGCACCAGTGGCAACGAGCCGAAGCCCTGATCATCCCCGCCGGCGAGGTTGGAACGCAGTGCAGTGCGGGTGCGCAAGTTCGTCGATAGGCCGAGTTTCATCTGCCAGTGCGGATCGGCGAGCAGCGTGTAACGGTAGGTGGCGCGTACCGGTTCGACGCTCCATCCCGCACGGGCATCGAAATCGCCGCGCAGCGAGATCGACGGCGGCGCAAGCCGGATCGCCGCGCCCTCGCTGAGGATCCGCACCTCATGTGCGCCGAGGCCGGCGGCTGCGTCAAGCCGTAAAGACAGCGTCGGCGACGCCCAGCGCGTGGCAAGCAACGACTGCTCGGCCAGCGGATCGGCAATCAATCCGTACATCAGTGGCGTGCTGCCGCTACCGGCAGCATAGGTCGCGGCGCTCGTGGCCGTCAGCAACAGGCCCGTGAAGATCTTGAGTGAATCAATTGACGGGGCGCGCATGTTCGACTCCTTCCGACCCCTGAACCGCAGACACAACCTAATTGAACGCCGCTGCCGCCCGTTTGCCAAGGCTGCGGACGGATGAATCGGCATACTGTGGCGGATCGGACGCGCCGGCCGCGCTCAGGGAACGAAGTAGTAGACAGTGGCATGGAAAAACACCGGCGCCGCAAAGGTCACGGCCTCGAGCCGCTCGAGCGCGCCGCGTGATAGTGCAACGCCTTGATCCCATTGCCGTTCGCCAAGACTGCGCTTGACCGAAGCCAGCACTAACCCGCCCATGAAGCCGGCGAAGACGATCGCTGAACACATCAGCGCCGCTTGCCACCATGTGAAAGGAGTCATCCACCACAACAGTGCGCCCAAGACGATGGCGGCCAGGCCGCCAATCACGACGCCTTCGCGGCTTTTGTTCGGGTTCGAGCGCAGCGGCGTACGGCCGAACGAGGCGCTGGCCATCACCGCGAACAGATCCGACATCTGCACCACCAGCAGGAAATACAGGAGCAGCAGCGGGCCGCGGCCTTCGTAACCGGGCGGCTCCAGCGTGGCGATTGCCGGCGCGTGCGAGACGCAATACACGCTGAGCATCAGTCCCCATTGCACCTTGGCCACACGCTGCAGATACAGCTCGGTGTCCTGGCGCCAGGCCATCACGACCGGGAGGATCAAGAACAGGTAGACGGGGATGAACACGGCGTACATCCCGTACCAGCCGCTGGCGACCAGCATGTACTGCACCGGAATGACGACATAGAAGGCAACGATCAAGGCCAGATGATCGGCCGGCTTGATCGGGGTCAGCGCGACGAACTCTCGCAGCGCGAAGAACGAGGCCAATGCGAAGATCACCGCCAGCGCCGCCTCGCCGAGCGCAAAGCCGATCGCAAACAGCAGCACGATCAGCCATGATGCGTGGATGCGCGAATTGAGCTGGTTGATCCAGGTCAGCTTGACCGCATCGACGGTGCGCGTGCGCAGCCACACGACCAGACCGTTGACTGTGGCGAACAGCAACACCAGGCTGCCGAGCACCAGGAGGAAGGTTTGCTGCAGCGTCAGTTCCATCGTTGTCTCTAGTCAGCCAGTGCGGCCACCGAGTTGCGCGCGCGGTCGAGAAAGCTTTCCTTCGACTCGCCTTCGATTCGCGCCAGCGGCGTGCCGAAACGAACGGTGCAGATCGTGGGCACCGGCAACAGCGCACCCTTTGGCATGCTGCGATGGAGGTTCTCCAGGTAGACGGGGATCAGCTCAACGGCGGGAAAGGCCAGCGCCAGGTGATACAGCCCGCCGCGGAACGGGCCCGGCAGCGGCTGTGGCGAGCGCGTGCCCTCGGGAAAAATGATCAGCGAGAAGCCGTGTTCGAGCGCCTCGCGCAGCGGCTCCAGCGGATCGGCGTTCGGATCGTCGCGGGCGCGATCGACCATCACCACGTTCAGTTCATCGCGGGCGATGTGGCCGCGAATGCCGCCACGGTCCCAGTAGTCCTTGGCCGCCACCGGTCGCGTGTTGGCGCGCAGTTCACGCGGCAGCGCCGCCCACAGCACGACCGTGTCCATGTGGCTGGTGTGATTGGCGAAGTAGATGCGCTGCACCGCGCTCGGCGCGCAGCCGATCCAGCGCGGATAGGCGCCGACCAGCAGGCGCACCAGCCAGACGATCGGAGGAAGAAAATGGAATGGAATACTTGGCACGTCGGCCCGACCGCGTCTTTCGCGCGGTTGATGATCGGCCAGATTATGCCGAGACGGTTGACGCCCGACAGACTCGGCGGTTTTTCAGCCGGTGCCGCCGATGGTCAGGCCCTCGATGCGCAGTGTCGGCTGGCCGACGCCAACCGGTACGCTCTGGCCGTCCTTGCCGCAGGTGTCGATGCCGCTGTCCAGTTTCATGTCGTTGCCGATCATCTTCACCCGGGTCAGCGCATCCGGACCGTTGCCGATCAGCGTCGCGCCCTTGACCGGCGCGGTGACGCGGCCGTTTTCGATCAGGAACGCCTCGGCCATGCTGAAGACGAACTTGCCGTTGGTGATGTCGACCTGACCGCCACCGAAGTTGGTCGCGTAAATGCCTTTTTTCACCGAGCGGAGGATTTCCTCGGGATCCTTGTCGCCGCTGAGCATGCAGGTGTTGGTCATCCGCGGCATCGGCAGATGGGCGAAGGACTCACGCCGGCCGTTGCCCGTCGGCGCAACGCCCATCAGTCGGGCATTGAGCGAGTCCTGCATGTAGCCGCGCAGGATGCCGTCTTCGATCAGCACGGTGCGTTCGGTTGTCGTGCCTTCATCGTCGATCGACAGGGAACCGCGCCGATCGGGCAGCGTGCCGTCGTCGATCACGGTGACACCCTTGGAGGCGACGCGCTGGCCGATGCGGCCGGCAAACGCGCTTGAACCCTTGCGATTGAAGTCGCCTTCGAGGCCATGGCCCACGGCTTCGTGCAGCAGAATGCCGGGCCAGCCGGGGCCGAGGACAACACTCATCACCCCGGCCGGTGCCGGCCGCGCCGCCAGGTTGGTCAACGCCATGTCGACCGCGGTCGTCACGTACTGCTGCAAGATGGCCTCGTCGAAGTAGCCGAGGTCAACGCGCCCGCCGCCGCCGCCGAAGCCCTGCTCGCGCCGACCCTGTTCTTCGACAATCACCGTCAGCGACAGCCGCGATAGCGGCCGCACATCGGCAGCGATCAGACCGACGTCGGCGCGGCCCTGCCGCGCCACCAGGATGACTTCGTAATCGCCGGCCAGATTTGCCATCACCTGCTTGACGCGTGGATCGCGCGCACGCGCCATCTGCTCGATGCGTTCGAGCAGCGCGATCTTCTGCGCCGCCTGCAGCGCCGCAACCGGATCGGTCGCGGCATAAAGCGGCCTGACAGACCGCGGCGCCAGCGCGCCGACGCGCGAGCTGCCGCCGCCGGCGCTTGCGATTGCCCGCGCAGTCTGCGCCGCCTCGAGCAGCGCCGCTTCCGAGAGGTCGTCGGTATAGGCGAATGCCGTCTTCTCGCCGCGGACTGCGCGCACGCCCACGCATTGTTCAATGTTGAAGCTGCAGCTCTTGACGATTCCTTCTTCCAGCGC
>JBFINI010000116.1:0-8490 GCA_041611275.1 Burkholderiaceae bacterium | reverse complement strand
GACTGCTGCTCGAACGGATCGCCGAGATGGTCGGCGACAAGAAACTCGAGGGCATCTCCGACATCCGCGACGAGTCGGACAAGTCGGGCATGCGGGTGGTGATCGAGCTGAAGCGCGGCGAAGTCGCCGAGGTCGTTCTGAACAACCTGTACAAGCAGACGCAGCTGCAGGACACCTTCGGCATGAACATGGTGGCGCTGGTCGACGGCCAGCCCAGGCTGCTGAACCTCAAGCAGATGATGGAGGCCTTCCTCGCGCACCGGCGCGAGGTCGTCACTCGGCGGACGGTCTTCGAACTGCGCGAGGCGCGCGACCGCGGCCACGTGCTCGAGGGCCTGGCGGTGGCGCTGGCCAACATCGATGAATTCATCGCCATCATCAAGGCGGCGCCGACGCCGCCGGTGGCGAAGACCGAACTAGTGGCGCGCGCCTGGGATTCGTCGCTGGTGCGCGAAATGCTGGCCCGGGCGGGCGAGCAGAAGGAGGCCTACCGGCCGCTGGGCCTGGCGCCGCAATATGGGTTGAAGGACGACGGGCTGTATCGGCTGTCAGAAACGCAGGCCGAGCAGATCCTGCAGATGCGCCTGCAGCGACTGACCGGGCTGGAGCAGGACAAGATCCGCAACGAGTACCGCGAGGTGATGGACCGCATCGCCGATCTGCTCGACATCCTGGCGCGGCCGGAGCGCATCACGACGATCATTGGCGACGATCTCGCCGTGCTGAAGAAGGAGTTCGGTGACGCGCGCCGCTCGCAGATCGTGCGCAGCGCCGAGGACCTGCAGACGGCCGACCTGATCACACCGCAGGACATGGTCGTCACGCTTTCGCACGCCGGCTACATCAAGAGCCAGCCGCTGGCCGACTATCGCGCGCAGAAGCGCGGCGGTCGCGGCCGGCAGGCGGCGGCCACCAAGGAAGACGACTGGATCGACCAGCTATTCATCGCCAACACGCACGACACGATCCTGTGCTTTTCCGACCGCGGCCGCCTGTACTGGCTGAAAGTGTGGGAGGTGCCGCAGGGCTCGCGCGTATCGCGCGGCAAGCCGATCGTCAATATGTTCCCCCTGGGTGATAAGGAAAAGATCACCGTCATCCTGCCGATTCGCGAGTTCGACGAACATCACTACGTGTTCATGGCCACTGCGCAAGGGACGGTGAAGAAAACTGCGCTGACCGAGTTTTCCAACCCGCGCAAGGCCGGCATCATCGCGGTCGACCTCGATGCCGGCGACTTCCTGATCGGCGCGGCGATCACCGACGGACGGCATGACGTGATGATGTTTTCCGATGCCGGCAAGGCCGTTCGCTTCGACGAGAACGATGTGCGGCCGATGGGACGCACCGCGCGCGGCGTGCGCGGCATGAATCTCGAACCGGGGCAGAGCGTGATCGCGCTGCTGGTGGCCGAGGATGAGCAGCAAAGCGTGCTGACCGCGACCGAAAACGGTTTTGGCAAACGTACGCCGATCACTGAGTACACGCGGCATGGCCGCGGTACCAAGGGCATGATCGCCATTGCGACCAGCGAGCGCAACGGCAAGGTGGTTGCGGCCACGCTGGTGCGGGCGGAAGACGAGATCATGCTGATCACGACCGGCGGTGTGTTGATCCGCACCCGGGTCGCGGAGATCCGCGAAATGGGCCGGGCCACGCAGGGAGTGACATTGATCGCGCTCGACGACGGCACCACCCTGACAGGCCTGCAACGCATTGCCGAAGCCGAGGTCGAGCTCAACGGCGACGGCGATGCTCAGCCGCCCACCGCTGACGGGACGGTGAGCTGAGGTGCGCGCACCGGTACGGCGTGCTCGCACGGCAGACCGCCGCGGTGTCGGGTTTCGATTCGTTGGCGGACGGACACGGGATCATTGCCCCGTACAAGACCCTCGTATCGAGGCCGATCGATGAGCGATCAGCTCAAGGCGCTGCGCACGGCCATAGACGACATCGATCGGCAGCTGGTCGCACTGCTCAACGAGCGGGCGAAGCTGGCGCTGCAGGTCGGTGCGCTGAAGAAGGTCGAAGGCGCTGCGGTCTATCGTCCGGAGCGAGAAGCTGAGGTGCTGCGTCGGGTCGCGGCTGCCGGTGCCGGCCCGTTGTCTGCAGCGGGTCTGCAAAACGTGTATCGCGAAGTGATCTCTGCATGCCGGGCGCTGGAGCGCGATTTGCGAGTCGCCTACCTCGGACCGGCCGGAACGTTCTCCGAACTGGCACTGGTCAAGCAGTTCGGCTCATCGGTCGAGGCGGTGCCGTGTCTGTCGATCGATGAAGTCTTCCGCGCGGCCGAAGCTTCCGCCGTGGATTTCGCGATTGTGCCGGTGGAGAACTCGACCGAAGGCTCGATCACGCGCACGCTCGATCTACTGCTGGCAACAAAGCTTGCGATCATTGCCGAGGTTTCGCTGCCAGTGAACCATTACCTGATGACCCGCAGCGGTGACATGCGCGGTGTGACACGCATCTGTGCGCATTCGCAGGCCTTGGCCCAATGTGTGAACTGGCTGAACCAGCATTATCCGACGCTGGAACGGCAGGCGGTGGCCAGCAACGCCGAAGCTGCGCGGCTGGCGTCGGCGGACCCGACCGCTGCGGCGATCGCCGGCGAGGCTGCAGCGGACCGCTATCAGCTTGCGCCGGTGGCCAGCCAGATCCAGGACGATGCCGCCAACCGCACTCGGTTCGTCGTGCTGGGTCGGCAGGGCACTCAGCCCAGCGGGCACGACAAGACGTCGCTGATCCTCGCGTTGCCCAATCGCGCCGGCGCGGTTCATCACATGCTGGCGCCGCTGGCGCTGCATGGGGTGTCGATGACGCGCTTCGAATCGCGACCGGCGAAGACCGGTGCCTGGGAGTACTACTTCTACGTCGACGTCGAAGGACACGAGATCGAACCGAAGATCGCACAAGCGCTGGCCGAATTGCGCGGCGAATGCGCGTTCTACAAGAGCCTCGGCTCTTATCCGGTTGCCTCTTGACTGCGCAAGGAAACCGCATGGCCGCCGCGCATACTGGGACATCGTCGCAGATCGACGCACTGGCGTACGTGCGTTCGATCGCGCCGTATCAGGCTGGCAAACCGATCGAGGAACTGGCACGGGAACACGGGTTGCAGGCCGACGAAATCGTCAAGCTGGCCTCCAATGAAAACCCGCTTGGCATGCCGGCCTCGGCTCGCGCGGCGATCGAGGCCGCGCTCGATGAGCTTGGCCGATATCCGGATTCGAACGGTTTTGACCTGAAGGCGGCGCTGTCGCGCAAGCTCGATGTGCCGACCGGCTGGATCACGCTTGGCAACGGCAGCAACGACGTGCTCGAAGCCGCAGCAGCGGTGATGCTGGCGCCGGGGCGCAGCTGCGTCTATTCGCAGTACTCGTTTGCGGTTTATCCGCTGGCCACGCAAGCCCGCGGCGCGTGCTCAATTGTCGTTCCGGCGCGCGACTACGGCCACGACCTCGACGCGATGCTGGCGGCGATCGGGGCGGACACGCGCCTGGTTTTCATCGCCAATCCGAACAATCCGACCGGCACCTTCGTCGACGCGGCGAAGATGGCCGGCTTCATCGCCCGGGTTCCGCGCCATGTGGTCGTCGTGCTCGACGAGGCCTATAACGAGTACCTGCTGCCGGGCGACCGGCATCCCAGCGTCGACTGGGTGCGCGCCTTCCCGAACCTGCTGGTATCGCGCTCCTTTTCGAAGGCCTACGGCCTGGCCGGATTGCGTGTCGGCTATGGCGTGGCGCAGACCGAGCTCACCGACCTGCTGAACCGCGTGCGCCAGCCGTTCAACTGCAACTCGCTGGCGCAGGCCGCTGCGGTGGCGGCGCTTGCCGACGAGGCGTTCGTTGTTCAAGGGGTTGAAATCAATCGCGTCGGTTCGGCGCAGCTGACAGAAGCGTTCGACTCGCTGAAGCTGCGCTACCTGCCCAGTTACGGCAACTTCGTGCTGGTCGAGGTGGGCGACGGTGCTGCCGTCTACCAGGGCCTTCTCAGGCGCGGTGTCATCGTGCGGCCGGTGGGCGGTTATGGCCTGCCGCAGTGGCTGCGGGTGACGATCGGCCTGCCCGAAGAAAACCGGAAGTTCATCGTGGCGTTGGAGCAAACGCTCAAGGAACGCGCCGCATGAGGATGGCGCTGATCGGCGTTGGCATGATTGGCGGTTCGCTGGCTGCTGCGTGGCGGCGCTCGGGCCGGGTCGACGATGTCAGCGGTTACGACCTCGATGCGCGCGCATTGGCGATGGCGCTCGAAAGGGGCCTGATCGACCGCTGCGCCAACACGATCCCTGAAGCGGTGGTCGGTGCGGAAGTGGTGTTGATTGCCACGCCGGTCGGCGTGATGCGGGACGTCTTTGCGGCAATTGCTCCGGGGCTGCCGGCGGCGGCCATCCTGACCGATGTCGGCAGCACCAAGGCTGACGTCATTGCACACGCGCGCGCAACGCTCGGCAAGGCGTTTCCGCGCTTCGTCGCCGCCCATCCGATTGCCGGCAAGGAACTGCCGGGCGTCGAGCATGCCGAGGCAGACCTCTTTGCCGGCAAGCGGGTGATCCTTGCACCGGCCAGCGATACGGACGCCAATGCGCTGGCCCAGGTCGATGCGCTGTTCGCGAGCGCGGGCGCGATTGTTGAGCGTATGCCGGCCGCCGAGCACGACCGTATCTTTGCTGCGGTCAGCCACCTGCCGCACCTGCTTTCGTATGCGTTGATCGCGGCCATAGGAACGGAGGTCGACGGTGAACGCAAGCTCGGCTACGGCGGCGCGGGGTTTCGCGACTTCACGCGCATCGCCGCGTCATCGCCGGTGATGTGGCGCGATATCTGCGTGGCTAACCGGGCGGCGCTCGGCGACGAACTGCGCGCCTACCGCTCGCTGCTCGAGCGGTTGCAGCAGGCGGTTGATGCCGGCGACGCGGCGATTTTGCAGGAAACGTTCGAACTGGCCGCGCGGCTGCGGCGGCGGTGGCCGAACGCGGCTGATGCCCAGTAGCGGCACCGACACTGACGTGGATGTCTGGCCGGCGCAGCTGACGGTCGCGCCGATTTCGCACGCGCAGGGCGTCGTGCAGCTGCCCGGCTCGAAGAGCGTATCGAATCGCCTGCTGCTGCTGGCGGCGCTGGCCGAAGGCGCGACCACGCTGACGCGCTTGCTCGACGCCGATGACACGCGCGTGATGGTCGATGCGCTGCGCAGCCTCGGCGTGGCGGTCGAACGTGATGGCGATGTCGCGCGCATCAGCGGCTGTGGTGGCCGCTTTCCGGCGCGCAGCGCAGATCTTTTTCTCGGCAATGCCGGCACGGCGACGCGCTCGCTGACTGCGGCGCTGGCCTTCGCCGACGGCCGTTATCGCATCGACGGCGTGGCGCGCATGCGCGAACGGCCAATCGGCGATCTCGTCGATGCGCTGAACGCGCTCGGCGCATGCATCGCCTACGAAGGAAGCGTCGGCTACCCGCCGTTACGCATCGAGCCGTCGGCACAGCTTGCCTGCGATCAGGTGAGCATCAAGGCCAACGTGTCGAGCCAGTTTCTGACCGGATTGCTGATCGCTGCACCGCTGGTGGCGCCGGCACAGGGCTTGCGGATCGACGTGGCCGGCGAACTGATCTCGCAGCCGTACATCGCGATGACGTTGGCGCTGATGCAGCGCTTCGGCGTCGCGGTCGAGCGAGCCGGCGATCGCTTCACGGTGCCGCGTGCCCGCTATCGCTCGCCCGGCGCGCTCGCCGTCGAGGGTGACGCCTCGAGTGCGTCGTACTTTCTCGCGCTTGGCCTGCTCGCCGGCGGGCCGGTACGCGTCGAAGGTGTTGGCCGCGACAGCGTGCAGGGCGACGTGGCCTTTGCCGATCTGCTTGCCGCGATGGGCGCGCGCATCGATCTTGGCGACGACTGGATCGAAGCGCGCGCCGGTAAGGGTTTGCGGGCGGTCGACTGGAACTGCCTGGCGATTCCCGATGCCGCGATGACGGCCGCTGTCGTAGCGATGTTCGCGCCCGGCCGCAGTGTGCTGCGAGGTGTCGGATCGTGGCGCGTCAAGGAGACTGATCGCATCGCGGCGATGGCCAGCGAGTTGCGTAAGCTGGGCGGCCAAGTCGAAGAGGGGTCAGACTGGCTCGCGGTCACCGGGCCGACCGATCTGCGCGAAGCGACCATCGCCACCTACGACGATCACCGCATTGCGATGTGCTTTGCCCTGGCGGCGGCCGGCGGCGTGCCGGTGCACCTGCGCGAACCACGTTGCGTCAGCAAGACCTTTCCGCAATTCTTTGCAGAACTGGCCTCGCTGGTGCAGAACGCGACGTGAAGCGATCCCAGGCGCGCTCATGCAGCAGATAGGCGACGGTATTGGCCATCGGTTCGATCAGCGCTAGCGTGCCCGCAATCGTTGCACTGCCGGTCAGCAGGTAGGCGATCGTGAAAGCGACGGTGAAATGAACTATCGCGAACGTGCCGGTTTTGGCGAGACTGTGCGACAGTGGGACACGCATGATTTGCTCCGTAACTGGATCTTGACTGTCTTGATGCTAGTGGTACCTGCCGTGGCGTCCATTGAATTGTGTTGATCGCGCCGATAGCGAAAGGAGGGGCGTGAATTCAGTTCCGGTCATTACGATCGACGGCCCGACCGCCTCCGGCAAGGGCACGGTCGCCCAGCGGGTTGCTGTCGCGCTCGGCTGGCACTACCTGGACAGCGGCGCGCTGTACCGCCTGGTCGCGTTGCGTGCGCTGGAGGCCGGCGTTGATGCCGGCGATGCGGCAACCCTGGCGTCGTTGGCGAATCACCTGCAGCCTCGCTTCGACGGTGGACGCATCGCGCTGAACGGGCAGGACGTCACCGACGAGATCCGTCGCGAGGACGTGGGTAACTTGGCCTCGCACATTGCCGTGCATCCGTCGCTGCGCTCGGCGCTGCTGGATCTCCAGAAGAGCTTCCGCCGGTCGCCCGGCCTGGTCGCTGACGGCCGCGACATGGGCACGGTGGTGTTTCCGGAGGCGCAGCTGAAAGTGTTCCTGACGGCGAGTACTGAAGCGCGCGCCGAACGTCGCTATAAGCAGTTGAAGGACAAAGGCTTTTCAAGTAACATTCACGCACTCTTGCAGGAACTTCAGGCGCGCGACGATCGCGACAGCAAACGATCCGCAGCGCCGCTGGTTCCCGCCGAGGATGTCTTCCAGCTCGACAGTTCGCGTCTGACGATCGAAGAGGTCGTGGCGCAGATTCTCCGCTGGCATGGCGAAACCGATCGCCGGATCTGATCCGGATCGGCTGGGTGCGCGGCCTGGCTCGCTGAGTGGGCTGCGTGGTGTCCAACTCCGCCGGGGCGCAATGCTTTGGCGTGTTTGAAGGTCAATATGTCTTCCGTTGCAACTCAATCTGGCTCCGGCAAGGAGAGCTTCGCTGCACTGTTTGAGGAAAGCCTCGCGCGCAAGGAGATGCGCGCAGGTGAGGTGATCACCGCCGAGGTGATCCGTGTCGATTACAACTTCGTCGTCGTCAATGCGGGCCTGAAAAGCGAGGCCTACATCCCGCTCGAGGAATTCAAGAATGATGTGGGCGAACTCGACGTCAAGCCGGGCGATTTCGTCTCGGTGGCGATTGAATCGCTCGAAAACGGCTATGGCGACACCATCCTGTCGCGCGACAAGGCCAAGCGGCTGGCTGCATGGCTGAATCTGGAAACAGCGCTTGAAAACGGTGAAATGGTCAGTGGCACCATTTCCGGCAAGGTCAAGGGCGGCCTGACGGTGATGACCAACGGTATCCGCGCCTTTCTGCCCGGCTCGCTGGTCGACACGCGTCCGGTCAAGGACACGACCCCGTACGAAGGCAAGACGCTCGAGTTCAAGGTCATCAAGCTCGACCGCAAGCGCAACAACGTGGTGCTGTCGCGCCGCGCGGTGATCGAAGCCAGCATGGGCGAGGAACGGGCCAAGCTGCTCGAGACGTTGAGAGAAGGCGCGATCGTCAATGGTGTAGTCAAGAACATCACCGACTACGGCGCGTTTGTTGACCTCGGCGGCATCGATGGCCTGCTGCACATCACGGATCTGGCCTGGCGGCGCGTGCGCCATCCAAGCGAGGTGGTGCAGGTTGGCCAGGAACTGACTGCCAAGGTGCTTAAGTTCGACCAGGAGAAGAACCGCGTTTCGCTCGGCCTGAAGCAGCTGGGCGAAGATCCCTGGGTTGGGCTGGGTCGTCGTTATCCGCAGGGCACACGGCTGTTCGGCAAGATCACCAATATCACCGACTATGGTGCGTTCGTCGAGATCGAAGCCGGCATCGAGGGGCTGGTGCACGTCTCCGAGATGGACTGGACCAATAAGAACGTCGACCCGAAGAAGGTCGTCGCGCTTGGCGACGAGGTCGAGGTGATGGTGCTGGAGATCGATGAGGATCGCCGCCGTATTTCGCTCGGCATGAAGCAGTGCAAGGCCAATCCGTGGGACGACTTCGCCATCGCGCACAAGAAGGGCGATCGTGTGAAG
>JBFINI010000115.1:0-8536 GCA_041611275.1 Burkholderiaceae bacterium | reverse complement strand
GCTCCAAGGTGATCGCGTTCTTCCTGCAACCGCTCACGGCGCTGGACCAGCGCTGCCAGCTGCCGGTCGACGCTGCGCTGCTCGGCGCCGACGCCGTCGATGGCCTGCTCGGCCTGTGCCGCAGCGGCGCGGGCAGCACTGAGCGCGTCGCGCGCCGCCGCGTACGCTTCGTCGAGCTGCGGCAGGCCCGCCTCGTGTTCGGCCAGCCGCTCGCGCGCCTGCGCCAGACGCGCCTCGTTGTCGGTGATTTGCCGCGCCAGGTCCTCGGCACGCGACGTCAGATCGGATTGCTCGACCAGGCGACGCTCCCGTCGGGTCGACAGCGTGGTCACCTGCGCGGCCAGCCGTTCACGGCTGTCGGCAATCAGGCGCAGTTCGGACTCGAGCTTGCCGATTTCGGCGTTCACGCGCAGCACTTCGGATTGCGCCGCATGCAGCCCATCGCTGCCGGCGTAGTGGGCGGCGCGCGCCTCCTCCAGCCGGCGCTCGGCAGCGCGAAGATCGGCGATATGTCCGTCCAGAGCGACGCTGCGCACCTCGATGTCACGCGCGACCTTCTCCTGCTCGGCGGCGGCATCGCGCCGGCGCGCCAGCCACAACAGCTGCTGGCTCTCGTCGTGGCCGCTCTTCAGTTGACGATAGCGAGCGGCAACCTCGGCCTGTCCCTCGAGCTTCTCGATCTGCGCTTCGAGTTCGCGCAGGATGTCTTCGACGCGCGTCAGGTTGTCGCGCGTGTCACTGAGCCGATTCTCGGTCTCGCGACGTCGCTCGCGATATTTCGACACGCCGGCGGCCTCTTCGAGGAATACGCGCAGTTCCTCGGGTCGCGCCTCGATGATCCGGGTGATCATCCCCTGGCCGATGATGGCGTAGGCGCGCGGGCCCAACCCCGTGCCGAGGAACATGTCCTGCACGTCACGTCGGCGCACGCTCTGGTTGTTGATGTAGTAGCTGGAGGCCCCATCACGGGTCAGCACCCGCTTGACCGCGATCTCCGTGAAACGGCCCCATTCGCCGGAAATGCGGCCGTCGCTGTTGTCGAACACCAGTTCGACGCTGGCGCGGCCGCCGGGTTTGCGGTTGACCGAGCCGTTGAAGATGACGTCCTGCATCGATTCGCCGCGCAATTCGGCCGCCTTGCTTTCGCCAAGCACCCAGCGCACCGCGTCGATGACGTTCGACTTGCCGCAACCGTTGGGACCGACCACGCCGACCAGTGCCCCCGGCACTTCGATCTGGGTTGGGTCGACAAACGACTTGAAGCCGGCGAGCTTGATCTGCCGAAGATGCACGATTAATTTTCCCGGGAGTTCGACGCGGAACCGAGGCGACTCAAGCGAACGCGTCGAGGCTGCTGTGATGGCTTCGTATAATACTGCGCAAGATTCACGCTTCTTCTGAAATCAGGACGCGCTGATGGCCACACGTCCCGCAACCAAGCTGGACACATTCGAAAATCCCAGTCCCGAGCGCGATTACCTGATCCACGTTGAAATTCCCGAGTTCACCTGCCTGTGTCCGCTCACCGGGCAGCCGGATTTCGCCACGCTCGTGTTGGACTACGTGCCGGACAAACGTAATGTCGAACTGAAAAGCCTGAAGCTGTACGTTTGGTCGTACCGCGATCAGGGGGCGTTTCACGAGGCAGTGACCAACCGCATCCTCGACGATCTGTCTGGCGCACTGAAGCCGCGCTTCATGCGACTGACGGCCAAGTGGTACGTGCGCGGCGGCATCTTCACCACGGTGGTGGCCGAACATCGCAAGCGCGGCTGGAAATCACTGCCGCCGGTCGCACTGCCGCCGTTCGATCCCGCGGCAAGCGTTCGCGGATGAATCCCGACCTCGAACTGCTGCAGCCGTATCCGTTCGAGCGGCTGCGCCAGCTGCTGGCTACAAACCGCCCGCCGGAAACACTGGCGCCGATCAATCTGTCGATCGGCGAGCCCAAGCACGCGACGCCGCAGCTGATCTTCGAGGCGCTGGCGGCGGCCTTTCCGACGCTATCCAGTTACCCGAACACGCTGGGCAGCGAAGCGCTGCGCGAGGCGATTGCCGCCTGGCTGGCGCGCCGCTATGCACTTGCACGCATCGATGCGGCCACGCAGGTGATGCCGGTCGCCGGTTCGCGTGAAGCGCTGTTCGCTTTCGCGCAGACGGTAGTCGATCGCACACGTCCGGCGCGCGTAGCGGCGCCGAATCCCTTCTATCAGATCTATGAAGGTGCGGCGCTGCTTGCGGGTGCGCAGCCGCTGTTTTTGCCCTGCACGCCGGAGAATGGCTTCAGGATGGATTTCTCGGCGGTCGATCGGTCGACCTGGTCGCAGGTGCAGCTGATCTACGTCTGCTCGCCGGGCAACCCGCACGGCCGGGTGATGCCGCTCGAGGAATGGCAGCGCCTGTTCGAACTGGCTGACCGGCACGACTTCGTCATTGCCAGCGACGAGTGCTACTCGGAGATCTATTTCGACGAGGCCGCACCGCCGCTGGGCGGCCTGCAGGCAGCGGCAACGCTCGGCCGCAGCGGTTTCGAGCGGCTGGTCGTGTTTGGCAGCCTGTCGAAGCGTTCGAACGCGCCGGGGCTGCGTTCCGGTTTTGTCGCCGGTGATGCCGCGTTGCTCAGGCAGTTCTTCCTTTACCGCACCTATCACGGCACGGCCCTTGGGCCAGCCGTGCAGGCAGCCAGCGTCGCGGCCTGGCGTGATGAGGCGCACGTGGTCGAGAACCGACGCAAGTACGCGACGAAATTCCGCCACGCCACACCGGTCGTGCAGCAAGTGCTCCAGACCACGATGCCGGAGGCTGCTTTCTACCTGTGGGCACGCACGCCGATCGACGACGCCGAATTCGCCCGCCGACTGCACGCGCAGCACAACGTCACTGTGCTGCCCGGCAGTTATCTGTCGAGAACGCGCGACGGCTTCAATCCGGGGTGCGGTTTCGTGCGTATCGCGCTGGTCGCCGAGGAAGCCGAGGTAATGGAAGCTGCGCGCCGCATCGCTGATTTCGGTCGTTCACTTTGAGAGGATTCATGTCGCACGAAAAGATCATCGACGAGGCGTGGGAAAGCCGCGCCAGCCTCGGCCCGAGCACCAGCGGCGAGATCCGCGCTGCCGTCGACCACACGCTGGCGCGGTTGGACGCCGGCGAACTGCGGGTCGCCGAAAAGCGCGACGGTCAGTGGATTGTCCGCCAGTGGGCGAAGAAGGCAGTGTTGCTGTCGTTCCGACTGGCCGATAACCGCCCGATCAACGTCGGCGGCGATCCCTTTCGTTTCTACGACAAGGTCGACACCAAGTTTGCGGGTTGGAGCGAAGCGCAGTTCAGGCAATCCGGCGTGCGCGTGGTGCCACCGGCGGTGGCGCGGCGGGGCGCCTTCATCGCCCGCAACGTCGTGCTCATGCCGTCTTACGTCAACATCGGCGCCTATGTCGATGAAGGCACGATGGTCGACACCTGGGCCACCGTGGGATCCTGCGCACAAATCGGCAAGAACGTGCACCTGTCTGGCGGCGTCGGCATCGGCGGTGTGCTCGAACCGGTCCAGGCAAGTCCGACGATCATCGAAGACAACTGCTTTATCGGCGCCCGCTCGGAGGTGGTCGAGGGGGTCATCGTCGAGGAAAACTCCGTGCTCGGCATGGGCGTATTCATCGGCCAGAGCACCAAGATCTTCAACCGTGAGACTGGCGAGATCACCTACGGCCGGGTGCCGGCGGGCTCGGTCGTGGTTGCCGGCTCGTTGCCTTCAGCCAGCTGCAACCTCTACTGCGCGGTGATCGTCAAGCGCGTAGACGCGAAGACACGCGCCAAGACCGGCATCAACGAACTGCTGCGCGAGGCCACGGCCAGCGACTGATCGCCCGGCAGGCGATTCGGATTCATCCGTTCAACGGAATCGCGCGGCTATCGCGGATGGCGGGCGGTGCTTAAGCTAGCCGTGCTGCCGCAGGATCCGCGCAGGAGGGATGATGGCGCTCGAAAAGCTGTTCCAGTTGATGTCCGAGAAGAATGCTTCCGATCTGTTCATCTCGGTGGGCTCGCCGGTCACGATCAAGATCAACGGCGTGTGCGTGCCGGTCAACCAGGAACGGTTGCTGCCGGAACAGGTTGTCGGGCTGCTTGCCGAGCGGCTCAGCGACTCGCATTTCCGCGAGCTCGAGGAAAAGCGCGAACTGAATCTCGGTCTGCCCGTGCAGGGGCTGGGCAGTTTCCGTCTGAGCGCGTTCCTGCAGCGCGGCACTGCCTCGGCCGTTATCCGTTTCATTCCACACGACGTACCGCGGCTGGATACCTTGACATTGCCGGACATGCTGAAGGATCTGGTGCTCGAGCGCCGCGGTCTGATTCTCGTGGTCGGCGCCGCCGGCTCAGGCAAGTCGACGACTATTGCCTCGATGCTCGACCACCGCAACGAGTTGGTGAGCGGGCATATCCTGACCTTCGAGGATCCGATCGAGTTCCTGTTTCGCAACAAGAAATCGATTGTCAACCAACGCGAAATCGGCGCCGATGCGATCACCCTGCAGGTGGCGATGAAGAATGCAATGCGTCAGGCGCCGGACGTGATGTTCATCGGCGAAATTCGTGACCGCGACACGATGGCGGCCTCGCTTGCCTATTCGATGAGCGGCCATCTGGTCGTGGCGACCCTGCACGCGACCAACAGTGCGCATGCGCTGAATCGCGTGATCAGCTTCTACCCGCCGGAGACGAGACAAGCGCTATTCCAGGACATGGCGGCATCGATGAAGGCGATCGTTTCGCAGCGGCTGGTACGCTCGAAGAAAGGCGGCCGGGTGCCCGCGGTCGAAATCCTGCAGAACTCCGGTCACATGACGGAACTCATCGAGCGCGGCGACGTGCCGGCGATCAAGGAGGCGATGGAGAAGAGTCTGGCGCCCGGCAGCCAGTCGTTCGAGCAGAGCCTTTACACGCTGCTGCAGAAAGACGTTGTGACACGCGAGGACGCGCTGGCGGCCGCCGACTCAAAGAACAATCTGCTGTGGATGATCAACAACTCTGGCAAGATGCCGGCCGCGCAGGCGCAGGCGCCGCGGAAGGATCCCGAACCGGCGTCCTTCTCGGAGTTCACTCTGAATATTTAGCATCCGCTGCCCGGGTTCCGCCGACGTTGCCTGCAAAGCGGCGTGATTCGACCAATTGCGCTGTTCCGACACCCGCGCCGGAGCGGCTGAATGCGGTTTGTGCATGTCCGCCACCCTTGAACTGACGCAGCAGCTGATCGCCTGCAGGTCCGTTACCCCGGACGATGGGGGGTGCCAGCCCCTTATCGCTGCGCGGCTCGCGCCACTGGGATTTCGTGCCGAGACCGTGGCGCGTAACGGCACCACCAATCTCTGGCTGCGCCGGGGCGAACATCAGCCCACCGTTGTCTTCGCCGGCCATACCGACGTGGTGCCACCGGGACCGCGTGAGCAATGGTTGACCGACCCCTTCGCGCCCTTCATTCGTGATGGCCTGCTTTACGGCCGCGGCGCGTCGGATATGAAGAGTTCAGTGGCCGCCTTTGCGGTCGCCGCTGAAGAATTCGTCCGCTCGCGGCCCTCGCACGCCGGCTCGATCGCCTTGCTGCTGACCTCCGACGAGGAGGGTCCGGCCACCGATGGCACCATTGCCGTGATCGAGCAGCTGACGGCGCGCGATGAGGCGATCGACTACTGCATCGTCGGCGAACCAACCTCGGTCGAGCATCTCGGCGACATGATCAAGAATGGCCGGCGCGGTTCGCTGTCGGGACGGCTGCTCGTGCAAGGGATCCAGGGGCATGTTGCCTATCCGCATCTGGCACGAAATCCAGTGCACCTGGCCGCACCTGCGCTCGCCGAACTCGCGGCAGAAGTCTGGGATGAAGGCAACGATCACTTCCCGCCGACCACCTTCCAGGTCTCCAACATCCGCGCCGGCACCGGCGCACTGAACGTGATCCCGGGCTCGTGCGAAGTCGAGTTCAATCTTCGCTTTGCTCCGGTGTCGACCGCGCAGTCGCTGATGTCGCGGATCGAAAAGATCCTGCGGGGACACGGCCTGGACTACGAAATCACCTGGACCGTCGGCGCCCAACCGTTCCTCACCGCGCCCGGCACCCTGAGCGAGGCGATGACCACGGCGATCGCCCGGACGACTGGACGCCGCCCACAGCTATCCACCACTGGCGGCACCTCTGACGGCCGCTTCATCGCGACCATCTGCCCGCAGGTGGTCGAGTTCGGCCCGACCAATGCGACCATTCACAAGGTCAACGAGTGCATTCGCGTTGCCGATCTCGAACCGCTGAAAGAAATCTATCGTGGCACGCTCGAACTTCTTCTGACGGAGGCGACGCGATGAGCATCGACGCCCAGGCCAATCTGCGCACGATCCGCGATGTGCTGCGATTCGCGGTGACTCGCATGAACGAAGGCGAGGTGTTTTTCGGCCACGGCCAGGCCGACGCGGTCGATGAAGCGTTGTTTCTCGTACTGCGGGCATTGCAGTTGCCGGTCGACCGCGCTGACCTTTTCCTGGACTCCTTCCTCACTCACGGCGAGATCAATTCGCTGATCCAGATGATCGATCAGCGGGTGCGCCGACGTATCCCCGCCGCCTACCTGCTGCGCGAAGCCTGGCTGCACGGCTACAAGTTCTATGTCGATGAGCGAACGATCATCCCGCGCTCTTTCCTGGCCGAGCTACTGCGCGATCGACTTGCCCCTTGGGTGCAGGAACCGCCGGCAGTGCGCGACGTGCTGGATCTTTGCACCGGCTCCGGCTGCCTGGCCATCATGGCCGCCGACCTTTTCCGCAACGCACAGATCGACGCGGTCGACGTTTCGCCGGACGCGCTGGCGGTGGCCAAGCGCAACATCAGCGACCACCAGTTATCCAACCGGGTTAAGCCTGTTCAGTCTGACTTGTACGGCGACCTGCCGAGCAAGCGCTACGACGTCATCCTGTGCAATCCTCCCTACGTGACCGACGAGTCGATGGCAGCCTTGCCGCGCGAGTACCAGCACGAACCGAAGATGGCGCTGGCGGGCGGGCCGGACGGCATGGCAATCGTGCGCCGCGTGACGCGCGGTGCCCGCGGTTATCTAAAGCGCGGCGGCCTGCTGTTCGTCGAAGTCGGCGGTGGTCGCCCGGCCGTCGAGCAAGCACTCAAGGATGTGCCACTGACCTGGCTCACGACCAGCGACGGCGATGACACGGTGTTCTTGGCGCGGCAGGAGGAACTGCCTTGATCGGGGATTGGTGATCGGAACGGGCGAGCGGGCCGCGACTGTCGCCAACCTCGCGGCGCGGACCAACGGCTGCAGACTCTGCTGATTTGTGTCGACGCGTCGCGCTAAGAGGCGCGCGCAATCAGCCCGCGCCTGCTGCCGGTTGACGCGTCCGCAGTTAACATCCGCGCCATGCTGCGATTGATCGAGCTGGCAGCCGCCCGCGGCGTCCGCATTCTTTACCAGAACATCTCGCTAAGCGCGCCGACTGGCGAGTGCATCGGACTTACCGGCGCCAACGGCTCGGGCAAGTCCACGTTGTTCGCGCTGATCCTCGGGGAGTTGGCGCCGGAAGCCGGCCGCGTCGAAGCGCCACCGACCGCTCGTATCGCGCATGTCGCGCAGGATATCGAGCCCAGCAAAGAGTCGGCGCTCGACTACGTGCTCGCGGGCCACGCGCCGCTGATGGCCGCCCGCGCCGAACTGGCGGCGGCCGAACTCGCCGACGACGATCTTCTCCTGGCGCATGCGCACGGGCACCTCGCCGAACTGAACGAGGGCGCGATCGTTGCCCAGGCCGCCGCCGTTTTGCATGGGCTCGGGTTTGCTCAGTCGGAACTGAATCGATCAGTGGCCGAGTTCTCGGGCGGCTGGCGCAACCGGCTGGCACTGGCCCGCGCGCTGCTGCGCCCGGCCGATCTGCTGCTGCTCGACGAACCGACCAACCATCTCGATCTCGATTCGGTCATCTGGCTGGAATCATGGCTGAGAAAGCAACCTGCAACCGTGCTGCTGATCTCGCACGACCGCGAGTTCCTCGATCGCTGCACGACCGTCACCTGGCATATCGCCGATGGAACGATCCGCCGCTACGCCGGCAACTACAGTGCCTTCGAGCTCGCCTGGGCCGAGCAGCTGCGGCAGCAGGATGCGGCCGCCAAGGCCTACGAGCGCACTGCGGCGCATCTGCAGAGCTTCGTCGACCGCTTCCGCGCCAAGGCGACCAAGGCCCGGCAGGCACAAAGCCGAATCAAGATGCTCGAGCGACTGGTCGCGGTCGAGCCGGCGCGGTCAAGCCGCGACTGGCGCTTCGAGTTTCCCGAGCCACGCAAGCTGCCCGAGCGGCTGCTCGACGCCGAAGCGCTGCGTCTAGCCTATGGTCCGCGCACGATCGTCGACGAGGTGAACTTTCTGATCCGCGCCGGCGATCGGATCGGCGTCCTCGGAGTCAATGGCGCCGGCAAGTCGACGCTGGTCAAGAGCATCGCCGGCGAATTGATGCCTGCCGCCGGCGAACTGCGTCGCGGCAATGGCCT
>JBFINI010000114.1:0-8728 GCA_041611275.1 Burkholderiaceae bacterium | reverse complement strand
AGTGATAAATGAGCACGCCGTCGCCCGGCCGCATTGAATCGCGCATGAAGTTGCGGGCCTGGTAGTTGCGCACGCCGGTCCATGGCACGGTCTGATTCGGCGCGGCCAGCACATCGTCGATCGAGCACTCGTCGGGCTCGGACTTCATCAGCCAGTAGTTCTTGGCCATGCACGGCTCAACAAGAACGGCCTGGTTCTGCCAAGCCGTGGTCGCCGCGCCGAACGGTGTGCCGACGACAGGATAGGGTTCCCCGCGCATGCCGCCCGGCCGATGTCCTGAACCATCGGTTCAGGGTGGTCGCTTCGCGCACCGCTTAGGTTCGGCAGACGCGTGCCGATCGCACCACGATGCGAGCCCGCAACCTTGCGCAATGCGCATCGGTTCAAGGAACTAAAGGCCTTTGCGCGAGCACCGCAGGGAAGAACTGTTGCGCAAGCACGGTCGACTCCACAGTAAGCACCATGCTTGCGCAACAACTCGGCGACGGATTGTACTGCTTAGAAAAGTTTCTCCTGAGTGGCCAGCACGTCGTCGGCGATCTCGTTCAGTTGGCGCACTCGCCGTTTGATTTCACCGAGCGACGCGCCGCCGCCGGCCTTGGCGGAAAACAGCTCCTGGGCGATCTGCAGTGCGGCCATGACCGCCACACGGTCAGCGCCCATCACCTTGCCGGCGTCGCGAATGTCGCTCATGCGGGCATCGACGTAGCGCGCGCAGGCGATCAGATCGGCGCGCTCCTCGGGCGAACAGGCGATCCGGTATTCCCGGCCGAAGATCGTCAGCACCAATGATTCTGTGGCCATGATTCAACCATCAAGCCTTTGTTGGGGGCGCCGACTCGTGCTCGTCGGCCGGCAGTCGATCGAGCAGGCCGTCGATACGCTGCATCGCCCCGGCGATCCGGGTGCGCAACGCGTCGAGTTCGACATTGGCGCCGGCCAGTTGCGTGCGCAGGCGCTGATTCTCGTCGCGCAGCGTACGCACGTGCGCAGCAAGCAGTGTGATTTTTTCGGTCAGAGCATCGAGATCGTCGAGCATGCGCAAATGCTAGCACCGCGATACGGCAGCGGCGCTCGACTGTTAGACTGATCACGCTTTCGGTGCCCGAGCGCAGCGATGCCTCGGGTGAAACGGGAAACAGGACTGCGCATCGCGTATCAACCTGTGCTGCCCCCGCAACGGTAAGCAGATGCCGCGACTTCGACCATCGCGGTGCTCGCTGCGAAAAGCCACTGCGCGCGCCTCCCGGCGCCGCGGGAAGGCGTGGCGAGAAACATCTGCAGCCCGGAGACCGGCCGACGGCCTTCTGCCCGATGTCTTGCAGGCATTCGCGCGGATGAGGAAATTCGAGCCGCGGGGAGACGGCAGAACGGCCCACGGTGCGACCGGTGGTTTCCGACCGGCCCGTACCAGCAGACCGTAGTCTCTCCTTGCGATCGATGTTGTTCGTTGCCGGCGGCGGGCCGGCGGATCGCGAGGAAGCGCATGAGTCGAGGACCTCTGATGTGCCGGGCGGCCCGGCCCGGCGCTGTCTGCATGCTTCTCACTGCAATGACGCCGATATCGGTGGCCGCGCAGACTGCACCGTTCCCGCTCGATCCGGTGCTGGTTACGGCGGCTCGTTTCGAACAACGACTGGCCGAATCGCTGCCGGCAGCGACGGTCATTACGCGCGAGGACATCGAACGCGCGCAGGCGACGCAAGTGGTCGAACTGCTCGGCCGGCAGGCGGGTGTCGAATTTGCCCGCGCCGGCGGTCCGGGCGGCCAAGCCTCGGTATTCGTTCGCGGCACGAATTCCAGCCAGGTGCTGGTACTGCTCGATGGCGTGCGGCTGAATACGGCGCTTAGTGGCTCGGCCGTGCTTGGCGGCATCAATGTCGACACCATTGAACGCATCGAAATCGTGCGCGGCAATCTGTCGAGCCTGTATGGCTCCGAAGCGATCGGCGGCGTAATCCAGATCTTCACCCGAGCTTCGCCGCGCGCTGGCGCCGAACTGCGCGCGGAAGCAGGGGCCGGCGATTCGCGTGCCGGCAGCCTGCACCTTGCGCAGCGTTTCGGCGGCGGGGGGCTTGCGTTCACTGCCGCTACCAGCCGAAGCGCACCGTTTTCGGCGATCGATGCGGCCAGGGTGATTGCGGGTCCGTTCGCGGCCGGCGCCAACCCGGAGATCGACGGCAACCGCAACCGCAACCTGGCACTTAACGCTGGCGCCAGGCTGGGCCGGGTCGATCTGGCGACAGGAGTCTGGGACAACCGCAACGAGACCGACTTCGACAGCACCGCCGATGGCCCGCAGGCCACTCATCACGAACGTTCCCGCCAGCGAACGGCGCAGATTAGAGCCAGCGCTGCGCTTGCCGAAGGCTGGCACTCGCGGCTGACGCTGGCGCAGGCTGACGACACGTCGCGCAATCGGGCGAGTGAGCCGCTTTCCTTTAGCAGCGGTGAGTTCGAGGCGCGCAATCGCAGTGCCGCGCTGGCCAACGAATTGCGGCTTGCCAAGCAGGTCACCGCCTCGCTGGTGGTCGAACATCTGCAGCAACGCGGCGCGTCGACTTCGTACGACCCGACTTTCGCCGGAGCACTGACGCGCTTTTCCAGACGCGTGAATTCGGCACAGTTCGGTGTTGTGAGCAAAGCTCGCGGCCAGCAGGTGCAGTTCAGCGCGCGCCACGATGAATACTCTGATGTCGGCGGCGCGACCACCGGGCTCATTGCTTACGGCTACGACCTCTCGCCGCGATGGCGTGCGTCGGTCCAGCTGGCCACCAGCTTCCGCGCGCCGAGCTTCAACGATCTTTACTTTCCGTTCTTCGGCAATTCCGAGCTGTCGCCCGAGCGTGCGCGCAGCGGCGAACTGGCGCTTCGCTATGGCGCCGACGATACGTCGCTGCGTGCCGCCCTTTTTCGCAGCCGCACGCGCGACCTGATCGCTTTCGATCCGGCCAGCAGCCAGGCGCGCAACATTGCACGGGCCGAGGCTGATGGATTCGAGCTGATGGGCATCACGCGCTGGCGGGGCTGGCGCCTTCAGGCTGACGCGAGCTTCACGCGTGCCCGCGACCGCGCTACCGGCGAGCGGCTGTTGCGGCGCGCACCCTACGCATTTCATCTGGCCGCGGCGCGCACGCACGGGCGCTGGGATGGCTCGTTCGAGGTCAGCCGCAACGGCCCGCGCGATGACAGTGACATCAACACCTTTGAGCGCAAACGGCTGTCTGCCTACACGCTGGCGCGGGCGACGCTGTTGTGGCGGTTCTCCGAAGTCTTGCGGCTGCATCTGCGGGCCGAAAATCTGTTCGACGCCGACTATGCGCTCGTCGATGGCTACCACACGCAGCGCCGCAGCCTGTTCGCCGGCCTGACGGTGCGGTTGTAATGTTGCCCCTTCGGCAGCACCGTGTTCTGGCCGGCCTGGGGCTGGCCGCGCTGGCGAGTTTTGCGCTGGCGCTGGCCAGCGGCAGCGTCTCAGGTGTGCTGTCGGCGATGTTCGATTCGGCCAACGAAGCCTCCGGCCCTCTCGCCGCCGTGCTATGGCAGTTGCGCCTGCCGCGCGCACTGTCGGCGTTCGCCGCCGGCGGCCTGCTGGCGCTGGCCGGCGCCTTGCTGCAGGCATTGCTGCGCAATCCGCTGGCCGATGCCTACGTACTCGGTGTTTCCGGCGGTGCTGCGGTCGGTGCGATGCTGGCGCTGCTGGCCGGCGCCGGTCTGCTTGGCATGCAGGCCGGTAGCGCGATGGGCGCCTTTGCGACGCTGGCCGCGTTATTCCTCCTCGCCAAGCGTGCTTTCTTTGGCCGGCTGCATACGGCCGCCCGCATCTCCGAGGAGGCCAGCATCGGCGTGCTGCTGACCGGCGTCATGCTGGCCGCTTTTTCCGCGGCCCTGCTCAGCCTGCTGCTGGCGTTGGCCCCGGACCTGCAGATGCGCTCGATCATGTTCTGGCTGCTCGGCGACCTGGCGGGCGCTACGGACTTGCGCGCCGCCGTCGTTTCGCTCGCCCTGCTGGCACTGCTGCTGGCCTTGGCACTGGCGCAGGCGCGGCCGCTGAATCTCCTGCTGCGCGGTGACCTGCAGGCCTTCGTGCAGGGCGTCGAGGTGCGAAGGGTGCGCCGCTATCTGGTGCTGGTCTCGGCGCTGGCAACGGCCACTGCCGTGACGCTGGCCGGCGCAGTCGGCTTTGTCGGCTTCGTCGCGCCGCATCTGATGCGACGACTGCTCGGCAACGACCAGCGCCTGTTGCTGCCTGCCGCCAGTCTCGCCGGTGGCGTGCTGGTGCTGCTGGCCGATACGGTGGCGCGCACGGCCTTTGCACCGCTGCAGCTGCCAGTGGGCGTGCTGACGGCGTTGATCGGCGTGCCGGTGTTCATCAGCCTGGTGCGTCGGCAATGAGCGCCGCCCGGCCGCCTGAAGGCGCTCGGTCCCCTCAGGCGGCGCGCGCGATTGCGGGGGGCGAAGCGGGCGACAGCGCGAGGTGCGAATGGGGCGGCCCGAACTCACCGGCGCTGATCGAGTGCCGCGACGTGCGGTTGGTTGCCGGCGATCGACTGCTGGTCGATGCGCTCGAACTGCGTATCGATGCCGGCAGCCGCTGGGTCGTGCTCGGGCCGAATGGCGCCGGCAAGTCGACGCTGCTGGCGGCACTGGCCGGTGCGCGCCGCGCCGATTGCGGTCAGGTCCTGCTTGACGGTCGACCCGTCGAACAATGGGACACGCAGGCGCTGGCCGCGCAGCGAGCCTTGCTGCCTGATGGCTGGCTCGACCCGTTCGCGGCCACGGTTCTGGACACCGTGCTGACTGCGCGCTATCGGCTCGGTGCTGCCGACGAGCGCGGCAGCCGCGTCGCCATCGACTGGCTTGCCCGCGTCGATTGCGATGCGCTGCGCATGCACGATGTGCGCAGCCTGTCGCGCGGTGAACGGCAGCGAGTGGCTATCGCCACGGCGCTGACCCAGGAAGCGCCGCTGCTGCTGCTTGACGAGCCGATTGCGCACCAGGACCCGCGCCATCAGGCGCTGGTCATCGCGCATCTGGCCGCACTTGCGGGCCACACGCTGGTGGCCTCGCTACACGACCTGAACGCCGCCGCGCGGCTGGCCACGCATGCACTGCTGTTGTCCGGCCGCGGCGAGTGGGTTGCCGGTGCGGCCGAGGAGGTGCTTACGGCGGCGCGACTATCGGCGCTCTTCGACACCCCCATCGAACGGGTGAACTTTGCCGGCCAGAGGCTGTTCGTGCCGCGTGCGGCCCGCTAGAAATTGTCGCCGGGCCGCGCAGCGGCCGGGGGCGAACCGGTTAACGCGCAGTTTGTTAGAGTCGCCGCCGGCGGGCCGCGGGGGTGCGCTCGAGGCGGGGGGGCAAGATGCCAGTGTTCCTGATCGCAAATCCGAAGGGTGGTGTGGGCAAGAGCACCGTTGCGACCAACCTGGCCGGTTATTTCGCCCGCCGCGGCCTGCGCACGATGCTCGGCGATCTCGACCGGCAGCAATCGTCGCGAGCCTGGCTGCGCTTGCGCGCGCCCTCGTTGCCGAAGATCGAGACGTGGGACATCGACGCGGATAACGTCGCGCGGCCGCCGCGCGGCGTCACGCACGCGGTGATCGATTCGCCGGCCGCGTTGCACGGCCATCTGCTGCGCGATGCGCTGAAGGCTGCCGATCGCGTGGTCGTGCCGCTGCAGCCGTCGCTGTTCGACATCTACGCGACCCAGAGCTTTCTCGACAGGCTCGCCGACAAGGGCGTGCTCAAGGACGACGGCCGGGTCGGTGTGCTGGGCATGCGGGTCGATGCGCGCACGCGCGCTGCCGAGCAGCTGCAGCGTTTCGTAGATGGTCTTGGGCTGCCGGTGCTCGGCTTCCTGCGCGACACGCAGAACTACGTGCAGATCGCCGCGCACGGCGCGACGTTATGGGACGTTGCGCCCAGCCGCGTCGAAAAGGATCTCGAACAGTGGCAGCCCTTGCTAGCCTGGGCCGGCCGATGATCGACGCCGAGCATTGCCAGCTGTTCGCCGCCTACAACGCATGGATGAATGACAACGTCTACGCGGCGGCGGCGCAACTGACCGATGCGCAGCGCAAAGAGGACCGTGGTGCCTTCTTCCGCTCGATCCACTCGACGCTGAACCATCTGCTGTGGGGCGATCGCATCTGGCTACCGCGCTTTCCGGGTATCGCGCAGGGGCGCGAGTACGAAGCCGGGCCGATCGGCGTCGATCTCTACGATGATTTTGCTGCCTTGCGCGTGGCGCGCAAGGCGATGGACGGCGACATCACCGCCTGGGCGCGGGACATCGGCGGTGATGAACTGCGCGCGCCGCTGACCTGGTACTCGAGCGTGGCCAAACGCGAGATGACACGGCCAATGTGGCTGTGCGTCTCGCAGATGTTCAATCACCAGACGCATCACCGCGGCCAAGTGACGACGCTGCTCAAACAGTTCGGCGTCGATCCTGGCCCGACCGACCTGCCGTGGGCGCCGCTGGCGCGCGACCGCGCAGGCCGCATCATTCTCGGTGCCGACTACGCGCTGTGAGCTGAGCGCGGCTCAACGCAGGCCGATGCGCAGCGTGGCGGTAGCGACGTAGATCTCGCGCAGGAACAGGCCAAGACCGACGATCAGCGCGATTAGCGACGAGCCGAAGATCCAGGCGACCAGTGTCGTGATGCTGCGCTGCCAGTAGGCATCGAGGAACAGGCCGCCGATCGACACGCATACCAGCAGCGCCGAGAGCACCGTGAAACTGATCGCGCGGTTGATCAGTCGCGCCCGGCGCGCCAGCAGCCGCAGCTCACGGTGCTCGGGCGTGCGCGCCTCGACGCTTCCGGCGAGCTTATCTTCGAGCTGACGCGCGCGGTCGATGATGCGCGCGATGCGGTTGGTCATCGTGCCCAGCATCGAGCCGATCGCGGTCAGCAGGAACACGGGCGCAATGGCCAGCTGGATGAAATGAACGACGGTGTCGAGCTGACCACTGGCCTGCAGTGCAGTGTCGGGCATCATCCGAGTGACTTTACCGTGTCGCCTGCCGCACCGCGTCGATGCGCTCGCACAGCAGGGCGAGTTCTTCGGCCAACCGGGGCGTATGGCGATTGATGCGGTCGGCGTCGATCGTTATCAGGTGGCCGCCAGCCACCGCCTGCTGATTCCTGAACGGCTGCCACCGCGACAGGTTGCCGCGGTCGGCGCCGCCAGGCTCGGCGGTGACGATCATCTGCGGATCGGCGGCCAGCACCGCCTCGGCTGAGACCTGCGGGGCAATTGGCGCCAGATGCTCGAACACGTTGCGCGCGCCACAGACACGCAGCGCTTCGCTGAGCACATATCGCCCGCCGAGCGTCATCAGCGGCTGCGGCCAGATCTGGTAGAAGACGCGGACCTCGCGCTGTTTCGCGTAGCGCGCGCGCAGCCGGGCGACCGCTGTCCGGAACTGCTTCGCCGCCGGCACCGCTGCCGCGGTGGCGGTGAGCTGTCCCAGACGCAGCATCGACGTGGCAATGCCGTCGAGGGTGGACGGTTCGTCGACGTACAGCGGCACGCCGAGCCGACGCAATGCCGCCTGCACCGCCGGCGGAAAGCCGCTGCCCCAGATGACGATCAGGTCCGGTTGCGCGGCGGCGACGCGCTCCAGATCGACGCTGTGCGCGCGGCCGACGCGCGGCAGTGCGCGTGCCGCCGGTGGATGGTCGGCGAACTCGGTCGTGGCGACGATGCGCTCGCCAGCGCCGATCGCAAACAGCTGCTCGGTCAGGTGCGGTGCCAGGCTGACGATGCGCTGTGCCGGCTGCTCGAGCACGATCTCGGCGCCGGCATCGTCGAGCACGCGAATCTCGGCGCCGGCGGTGCCAGCCGCCAACAGGGCCGCCGCGGCGAATCCGGCGCTAAGGCGTCGCACCGGTATTGGCCGCCGCCGGCGGCTCGGTGACGAAGCCGATGCGCATCAGGCCGGCTTTCTGCGCCGCTGCCAGCACCGCCGCCACATGCTCGAAGCGAACCGCTTTATCGGCGCCGAGTTGCAGTTCGGCCTGTGGCGATTCGTTGGCTGCGGCGGCAAGCCGGCTCGGCAAGTCCTCGGCGCGGATCGGCTGCTGGTTCCAGTGCAGGCTGCCCGTTGCATCAAGGGTCAGCTGGATTGTCTGCGGCTGCACCGCGGCGGGTGGTGCGTCGGCTCGCGGCAGATCCAGCCTCAAGGCGCGGGCCAGCAGCGGCGCGGCGATGATGAAGATCACCAGCAGCACCAGCATCACGTCGACCAGTGGCGTGACGTTGATTTCGGCCATCGGTTGCGCCGGCGCGCGCCCGCGTTCAAAGCCGCCGAAACTCACCGCGCCCCCAGGCGCCGGCGTACTGCGTGCACCGCGGCGAGCAGGCGCTGGCGCAACTGGCCCGAGGTACGCATCAGCCGGCCTCGCCGGGCCGGGCGCCGACGGTCAGGTAGGCGTGCAGGTCGTGCGCGAAGCCGTCGAGTTCGGCCAGCAACTTGCGGTTGACTCGGGTGAACGCGTTGTAGCCGAGCACGGCCGGAACGGCCACCGCCAGGCCGAAGGCGGTCATCAGCAACGCCTCGCCGACCGGCCCGGCGACCTTCTCGATGGCGACCGTGCCGCTGGAGGCGATGCCCGTCAGTGCGTGATAGATGCCCCACACCGTGCCAAAGAGCCCCACGAAAGGCGCCGTGGCACCGACCGAGGCGAGCAGCGTCTGTCCCGATTCGAGTTTTGCCGCT
>JBFINI010000113.1:0-8742 GCA_041611275.1 Burkholderiaceae bacterium | reverse complement strand
CTTGAATGAGTACTTGTAGGGCCGGCCCCACGGATCCTCCGGCACCGAACTGCCCTTCAGGTACGGTCCGTTCCAGCCACGGGCATTGGCCGGCTTGCGCACCAGCGACTCAAGCCCCTCTTCGTCGGACGGAAACCGGCCCACGTCCAGCTTGAACAGCTCGAGGCCCTTTTCGAGGTCCGCGATCTGGATGGCGGCAGTCTTGCTCTTGGCGCCGCCCAATTGCCCGAGGAAACGCGGACCGACCAGTCCGATCAGCAGGCCAAGAATGGCCAGCACGACCAGCAGTTCGATCAGCGTGAAGCCACCCGGGCGATGCGTGCGTTGATTCACGAATTTCATCCTTGCCTCACATTGCACACGACCATCGATTCATGCAGACGACACAACGATGGCCCGCGGCGCTGTTGTCGACTCCGGAATTCATAGCGCCAGTTCATTGACGGTCAAGATGCCCATCAGGATCGACACGATTACCACGGCGATCACCATACCCAGGGTCAGGATCAGCGCCGGCTCCAGCACCGTCAAGCCGCGCTTGATGCCGATTTCGACCTTGCGGTCGAGGATAGCGGCCAGCTCCAGCACCATCCGGTCAAGACTGCCGGTTTCCTCGCCGACACGAACGAGGTTGATCGCCAGCGGCTCGAAGAACCCGGTCGATTGCAGGGCTTCGGCCAGCCGCCCGCCGGACTTGACCTTCGGCGTGACGCCCTTGATCGCTTCGCGCAGATTGCCGTCATCGACCGTTTCACCGGCGATTCCGAGCGCGCTGAGGATCGGCACGCCATTGGCCAGCAACGTGCCAAAAGTCCGGGAAAAACGCGCGAGATCGTAGTCCTGCCGGATCCGCCCGAGCAACGGCATACGCGCTAGTCGCCGGTGCCACCAGCGTTGGCCCGGCGTCGAGCGCAACCAGCGCAAGAACGCGAAACCGAGCAGGCCGGCAGCAACGAGCAGATGGATGCCGTAGCCGACCACCAGGTGGCCGGCCGCCAGCACGATGCGCGTCGACACCGGCAAGGCTTCCTTGGCATCGCGAAACAGGGTCTCGAACTGCGGCACGATGAATACGAGGATGCCGATCACCGACAGCACCGCCACCGCCAGCAGGATGCCGGGATAGATCAGCGCCGAGACCACGCTTTCGCGCAACGCGCGCATCCGCTCCAGGTGCTCGACCAGCCGCGTCAGCACCGCCCCGAGCTGGCCACTGGCCTCACCCGAGCGGACCATGTTGACGTAGAAGGCGCCGAACAGATCGCTGCGCGCCGCCAACGCCCGGCTCAATGGCATGCCGCCCTTGACCGACTCGAGGATCTGCCCGACCAGCGCCGCCACGACCGGCCGATGGTCCATGCCGAGCAGGACGCGCAGCGCACCGTCGAGCGGTAGCCCGGCGCGCAACATCACTGCCAGCTCCGAGGTCAGCGCGAGCACATCGGAACGCGTCGCCCGATCGCCACCCGGACGCCAGCGCCGCGCTGAACTTCGCGCGCCGGCCACCGCCGCTGGCGACGCCTGCAGCGCGGCGCGGTCGAACACGCTGACCGGCGTCAGCCCCTGGTCGACCAGTCGCCGGAACGCCTCGTCCTGTCCGCGCGCCTCGATGCGCCCTTCGACGATACGGCCGCTGGTATCGGCCGCCTTGTAGGCAAAGTCAACCATCGCTCTGGTCCTGCGTCACCCGCAGTACCTCGTCGAGGCTGGTGACACCGGCGGCCACCTTGCGCAGCCCGTCTTCGTACAGGGAAACGAGCCCACCCGCACGCGCGATGTCCTGCAGCTTGGCGGCGTCGGTGCCGCGCATCACCGCGTCGCGCACCGCCTCATCGACGACCAGCAGCTCGTGAATCGCCGCCCGCCCCGTGTAGCCGATGCCGCGGCATGAAGCGCACCCGGCGGCCGCGTAAACGGGTTGCCCCGGTGGCAGAAAGCGGCCGAGCCCGCTGCTGACGACGATCTCGGCCGGCACGTCGGCGGGCCGCCGGCACTGCTCGCACAGGCGCCGCACCAGCCGCTGCGACAGCACCCCGTTGACCGTCGAGGTAATCAGATAAGGCTCGACCCCCATGTCCTGCATGCGAATGACGGCACTGGCCGCGGTGTTCGTATGCAGCGTCGACAGCACTAGGTGCCCGGTCAGCGCCGACTGCACGGCGATCTGCGCCGTTTCGCCGTCGCGCATCTCGCCGATCATGATGATGTCGGGATCCTGACGCAGGATCGAGCGCAGCGCGGCGGCGAAGGTCAGGCCGATCTGCGGATGGACGTGGATCTGGTTGATGCCGTCGAGCTGATACTCGACCGGGTCTTCGACCGTGAGGATCTTCAGCGCAACGGAATCGAGCTTCGACAGCGCGCCGTAAAGCGTGGTGGTCTTGCCTGAGCCGGTCGGCCCGGTCACCAGAAGGATTCCGTGCGGGCGCGCCAAAAGTGCCTCGAAACGCGTCAGCGTGTCCGGACTGAAACCCAGCTCGGCGAGACTGAACTTCATGCTTGCACGATCGAGCACTCGCAGCACCACGCTTTCGCCGTGCACTGTCGGTACGGTCGAAACGCGCAGATCGAGCTCGCGCCCCTTGACCCGGGTCTTGATGCGGCCGTCCTGCGGCAGCCGTCGCTCGGCAATGTTCAGCTGCGCCAGCAACTTCAGCCGCGAGACCACCGCCGCTGCCAGCCGGGGCTCGATGACTTCGGCGGCCTGGATCACACCGTCGATCCGGTAGCGCAGATGCAGGCCGTCTTCGAAAGGCTCCAGATGGATGTCGGATGCCCGCAAGTCGGTCACCCGGCTGATCAGCAGATTGACCAATCGAATGACTGGCGCCTCGCTGGCCAGATCACGCAGGTGCTCGACAAAATCGCTCGCGATCGCCGCATCGATCTGTTCCGCGTCCGCGTCTTCGCCGCCGCCTGGTTCCAGCGCCCGCGCCAGCGCCGCGTCGATTTCCGATTCAAGGCCGATGCTCGCCTCGACCTTCAACCCGGTGGCCAGCTGCAGGGCACGCCGCGCGAATTCGTCCTGCGGTGTGGCCATCACCACCTGCAAGACATCGTCGCGTATGTCGAGCGGCAGAATCCTGTGCGTGCGATAGAACTCTGGCGTCACCTGCTCGATCAGCGGCGGCGCGGCCGGGAACGCATCGGCCAGCACCAGCGGCAGGTTCATCTGGCCGGCGAGCGCATTGGCCACATCGAGCTCGGAGACCAGGCCGAGCCGAACCAGGACGCGGCCGAACAGACCGCCGGTCTCGCGCTGCGCCGCCAGCGCGCGCTCGAGGTCCCGCGCCGAGAGCTTGCCTTCGGCGACGAGGCGCTGACCGATCAGCTGATCTTCATCGGCACTGACAACAGGAGACTGTTCAGCAATCTGCAAGGTCGACTCTGCTCCAAACGGCGAATCGCGTCGCGCCACGGTGAACAGCCCGATCAACGTGTGGCGATCCGCCAGGCGAGGCCAGGGGACCGCGGCACCGGTGGGCGACACTAACCCGCATTTGCGGTGGCGGGACGCGGAAGTTTGTCACGAATCGTATCGACATCATCGCCGACCCGGTGCGCCGATCACCGCTCACGGCCGTTGCAGCAGGTCGCCAATGATTCCGGCCAACCGCGCCGTCGCGCCGCGGTGAGCGCCGGCGAAGGCCAGTGCGGCCGCGCTCATGCGCGTTCGTCGCTCCGGATCGCAGCCAAGCGCATGCATGGCCGCCAAGGCCTCGTCGGCATCGACGACCTGCAACGCGGCACCACCGGCCAGCGCGTCAGCCGTCGCCTGCGCGAAGTTGAAAGTGCTCGGGCCGAGTACCACCGGCGTGCCCACGGCACAGGCTTCGATCAGGTTCTGCGCGCCGAAGGCGCGCAGGCTGCCGCCGATGAAGGCGACATCGGCCGCCGCGTAATACAGCGTCATCTCTCCCATCGTGTCGCCGAGCAGGATCGAGCCGGACGGCAGCTCTCCCGGCCACGGCGCGCGTGAACGCCGCAGGCAAACGAAGCCTTGTGCTTCGATCAATCGCGCCACCTCTTCAAAGCGCTGCGGATGCCGCGGCACGATCAGCACAACAGGAGAAGAATCGGGGTCAGACTCCAGTTTCTCGCGCTGACGGCGCAGCGCAGCCAGCAGCAGGCTTTCTTCGCCCTCGCGCGTGCTGGCGAACAGCCACACTGGCTGCCCTTTCCATTGCGCGCGCAGATTGCGTCCATCAGCGACGAGTGCTTGGTCGACCGCCAGATCGAACTTCAGATTACCGACCACTTCGATCGGCCCGTCGTACCAATGCGCAATACGCCGTCGATCGGCCTCGCTTTGCGCGGCGATTCGCGTCAACGCTGCCGCTGCCGGACGCAGCAGCGCATCGAATTTCACCCCGCGCGCGGCCGATCTTTCCGACAGTCGTGCATTGGCAAGCAACATCGGTGTGCCGTTGCGGCGAGCCGCGTGCAGCACGTTCGGCCACACTTCCGTTTCCATCACCACGCCAAGCGTGGGCTGCACCTCGCGCCAGAAACGGGCAATCGCGAACGGCAGGTCATATGGCAGGTAACGCTGCGCGACGCGGCCGGGCAGTGCGGCGCCGATCGAAAGACCGACCGCACGACCGGTCGGCGTCATATGCGTGAGCAGAAACGCCGCCTGCGGAAATTCGCGCGCCAACCGTTCAATCAGTGGCTGTGCAGCCCGCGTCTCGCCAACGGAAACCGCATGCACCCAGATGATCGGCCGGCCTTGCGGCGGTCGCGGACCGCGCCCAAGGAAGCGTTCGCCCCAGTGCTGGCGATACTCGCGCTGGGCCAGGCTGCGCCACAACAGATACAGCGCGGCCACCGCCGCCGCCGGCCACCACGCCGCCGAATACGCAGCCAGCACAAGCCGCTGCGTCGTCGTCACAATGCCGCCCGCGCCGCGGTGGCGACGCCCAGCAGTTGCTCCGCGGCAGCGATCACCGCCTCTGCAGCCGGCGGCGTGCCCACGCCACCGAGGCTGAAGGACTGCGCGCTGCCGGTAATGCCGACCAGCCGCGGGTCGTAGTCGCAAAAGATGCCGATCGTCGGAGCGCCCAGCGCCGCCGCGAGATGCGACAAACCGGTATCCAGACCGATGACGATGCGCGCTCCGGCCAGTACCGTCGCGACCTGCTCGATTGCACAACGCGGCGCCAGCGATGCACGGTTCATGCCGGCGACGCGCGCGCGCGTGTCCGCCTCCTCCTGCGCACTGCCAGCAAACAGCAGGCTGCGCAGGCCCTGGCCGTATAGCCAGCGTTCGATCGATCGCCAGCGCTCGTCCGGCCAGCGCTTGGAGACCCGGCTGGCGTTGGTGAGCAGCACCGCGTACGGCATCGAGGTCGCCTCGACCAGGCCGCGCTCGGCAAGCGCCGGCGCTCTCAGACCGAATTGCGGTGGCGTTGCGACGTCGGTATCGCACGCCGCCGCCCCCAAAGCCCGGTTGCGGACGATCGCGTGCTGCATACGATCGACACGCACCGTATGCGTGTACAGCAGTGCCGCCAGCGGTTCGCGTGCACTGACCCGGTCGAAACCCCACCGCGCTCCGCACGCCCAGCGCGCCAGCCAGGCGCTTTTGAGCAGGCCCTGGCAATCGAGGATCGCTGTGTAACGGCGCGCGCGCAGCTGCGCCTTGGTCTGCCAGATCTCCCGCCAGGTCGACACAGCCAGCGGCGAGTGGCGCCAGCGACGCACGGCCACCGATATCACACAATCAACGCAGTCATGAAGCCGCGGGATCGCGGCGAAACTCTCCTCGACCAGCCAGTCGACCGAGGCGCCGGGAAATCGCCGCACCAGATCGCTGGCCAAGGGCAGCGCGTGCACGACATCGCCCATCGACGAGGTCTTGACGATCAGGAAGCGTTCGCCGCCCTTGTCCTGCATAGCGGCGGCGATTGTAGGCGCGCGCCGGCCGCGCGCCGATCAGAACGGCAGCTTGGCGTCCGGCTTGATGGCCAGCAGCACGCGGCGAAAATCCGCCTGGATACGCGCCAGTGCCGCTTCATCATCGGCCTCGAAGCGCAGCACCAGCACGGGCGTCGTGTTTGACGCACGTGCCAGGCCGAATCCATCGGCGTACTCGACGCGCACGCCGTCGATGGTGATCACTTCGCGCGCATCGGTGAATTTCGCCTCGCGCTGCAGCCGCTCGACCAGCGCGAAGTTCTCGCCTTCGGCGGTCTTCACATGCAGTTCCGGCGTGCTGAACGCGTTCGGCAGCGCGTTGAGCGCCGCCGAAGGATCCGGCTCGCGCGACAGCAGCTCGAGCAGCCGCGCGCCGGCATACATGCCGTCGTCAAAGCCCGGCCAGCGGTCATTGAAGAAGATGTGCCCGCTCATTTCGCCGGCCAGCGGCGCGCCGGTTTCCTTCAGCTTGGCCTTGATCAGCGAATGCCCGGTGCGCCACATCGTCGGGCGACCCCCGTGCGCGCGGATCTCGCGGGCCAGGTGACGCGAGCACTTCACGTCGAAGATGATCTCGGCGCCCGGGTTCTGCTCGAGCACGCCGCGGGCGAACAACATCATCTGCCGGTCCGGATAAATGATGTTGCCGTCCTTGGTCACCACGCCGAGCCGATCGCCGTCGCCATCGAAGGCCAGGCCGATCTCGGCGTCGGTCTCGCGCAGACAGCGAATCAGGTCCTGCAGGTTCTCCGGATGCGCCGGATCGGGATGGTGGTTGGGAAAAGTGCCATCGACCTCGCAGAACAGTTCGATCACGTCGCAGCCGAGCAGGCGATACAGCATCGGCGCAAACGCACCCGCTACCCCATTCCCGCAGTCGACGGCGATCTTCATCGGCCGCGCGAGCTTGACATCGGTCGAGATGCGCTGGAAGTAAGCGTCGCGCACATCGGTGGCGCGCAGCGTGCCATGCCGGTCGGCACGCGGCAGCGCGTCGCCGTCGATGCGCTGCTTCAGCTTCTGGATCTGCTCGCCGTGCAGCGTCGTGCCAGCGATCATCATCTTCAGGCCGTTGTACTCGGGCGGATTGTGGCTGCCGGTGATCTCGACGCCGGAGCCGGTACCGAGCAGGTGGGTCGAGAAGTACAGCAGCGGCGTGGCCACCATGCCGACGTCGACCACGCCGACGCCGGTTGAGCGGATGCCTTCGATCAGCGCGTCGCGCAGCTTCGGGCCGGAAACCCGGCCATCGCGGCCGACGGCGATCTCCTGTACTTCGCGCGCAACCGCCTCGCCACCAATGGCCGCTCCGATCAGCCGCACCGCATCGGTTGTGAGCGTGCGATCGACGATGCCGCGGATGTCATACGCCTTGAACAACGAGGCATCAATGATGGAGGTCATGTTGAGCGGTCCGAGGCGAAAGGCGGTCCGAGGCGAGAAAAAGAACCGCCGCAACCTTGAATAGCCTTGCACCGTCGGCGGATACGCGGCGATTGTACGGTGACCGACGAACCGGTTCGGGCGCTATGCATCGGCGATAATCGCGATCGCCTCGCGGCCATCGCTGGCGCAGACACAGACCACAACACCCAGGAAGATGCCAACATGCTTGCGGTGATTCTGTCCGGCGGATCGGGGACCCGGCTTTGGCCTGTTTCGCGTGAGGCCATGCCCAAGCCGTTCATGCGGCTCGGCAACGGCGCCTCGCTGCTGCAGCGGACAGTCGCGCGTGCGGTCGGTACCGGCTGCCGCGATTGCCTGATCGTCACCAATCGCGAGTACGGCTTTCGCACCAGCGAAGAAATTGAGGCCATGCGGGGCGATGCGCCGCGCTCGACGCAGCTACTGCTCGAGCCCATCGGCCGCAACACCGCGCCGGCGATCGCCGCCGCCGCGCTGTGGGCGGCCGACGCCGGCCATGAAAGCGAGCCGATGCTGGTGCTACCGGCCGACCACCTGATCCAGGACGAAGCTCGCTTTGCCGTGCTGGCGGGCCAGGCGCGCGAACTGGCCCTGGCCGGTCGTATCGTGTTGTTCGGCATCCGGCCGACGATGCCGGAGACCGGCTTTGGCTACCTCGAATGTGCTGCGGCCGATGCCGACGGCGCGGCCGCGGTCAAGCGTTTTGTCGAAAAGCCTGACCCGGCCAAAGCGGCCGAGTACCTCGCCTCAGGCCGCTTCTTCTGGAACAGCGGCATGTTCTGCTTCATGCCGGCGACCATCGTCAGCGCGCTCGAGCAACTGTCGCCAGAAGTCGTGACGGCGGTCCGGGCCGCCCTGGCCGCGGCCAAGGCCGACGCCAAGCTCCCGCGGCGACTCGAACTCGAACGCAGCGCCTTCGAGAACGCACCGGACATTTCGATCGACTACGCGGTGATGGAGCGGGCCGACAATGTGGTCGCCCTGCCCGGCGACTTCGGTTGGAGCGACATCGGCTCGTGGAAGGCGGTGGCGCAGGAACTGCCGGCCGACACTGCCGGCAACACAGTCAGCGGCGAGGTGGTGCTCGCGGACTGCACCAACACCCATGTGCAAAGCGAAGACCGGCTGGTCGCCGCCGTGGGCCTGCGCGATGTGGTGATCGTCGATACGCCGGACGCGCTGCTGGTTTGTGACCGCAACGCCACGCAGAAGGTCAAGGACGTGGTGGTCGAACTCAAGCGACGCGATCACGAGGCGCATCGGCTGCACCGCACTGTCGCCCGACCCTGGGGCACCTACACCACGCTGCAGGAAGGCCCGCGCTTCAAGATCAAGCGTATCGAGGTCAAACCCGGCGCCTCGCTTTCACTGCAAATGCACCATCACCGCAGCGAGCACTGG
>JBFINI010000112.1:0-8774 GCA_041611275.1 Burkholderiaceae bacterium | reverse complement strand
TGGTGGCGGATCAGGGACTCGAACCCCGGACACAAGGATTATGATTCCTCTGCTCTAACCAGCTGAGCTAATCCGCCTGGGCAAGCATGTCCGCCGGTCGGCGGAGGGCGCGAATTATCTCGGTTCGTGCCGGCAGGGTCAAATCGATGGCGGCAGCAGTCATCGATAGTGGCGATCCGGGCGAAGCCGCTTTTGCCGTGGTCTGAGCGCCCGTTCATTCAATCTCATCCATTCAATAGCGTTGCAGCGTTGGCGGCGCCGGTGGCGGCGGTGCAAAGCGCACGCGAAACAGCGCTCCCGGCGTTTGTCGGTCGGGCTCGCGCGCCGGCGTGTGGATGCTGACCACCGCGTCATGCTGCTCGGCGATCTCGCGCACGATCGCCAGACCGAGGCCGCTGCCTTCGACGCTGGTGCCGAGCACGCGGTAGAAGCGGTCGAACACCCGCGCACGTTCGGACTCGGGCAGGCCCGGCCCGGTGTCCTCGACTTCGAGCACGACGCTGCCGTCCTCGCCCAATATCCGCGCGGTCACGCTGCCGCCGGCCGGCGTGTAACGCAGGGCATTGTCGATCAGGTTGCTGAGCATCTCGCGCAGCATCAGCGGCGCGCCGCTGACCGGCACCGGTTCGCCCGGTATGTCCACGCCGAGGTCGATCTGCCGCTCGATCGCCTGCGGTACCCAGTCGCGGACCACGTCGCGGGTCAGCGTCGCTAGATCGACGCTCTCGAAGACCGGCACTTCGGCGCCGCGATGTTCAGCCCGCGCCAGGGCCAGTAATTGGTTGATCAGCCGCGTCGCCCGCTCAGTGCCCGCGGCGATCTGTCGCAGGCTGCGCCGAAGTTCCTGCGGATCGGTCTCGCGCAAGGCCAGTTCGGACTGCGTGCGCAACCCGGCCAGCGGCGTCTTCATCTGATGCGCGGCGTCGGCGATGAATCGCTTTTGCACCTGAATACTGGCCGACAGACGGACCAGCAGATCGTTGAACGACTCCACCAGCGGCGTGATCTCCTCCGGCGCGCCGCGCGCGTCGATCGGCGAGCGGTCTTCGGGCCGACGGCGGCGGATGCGCGCCTGCAGCGCCGTCAGCGGCGCCAGCCCGCGGCTCAGCGCCAGCCAGACTAGCAGTACCGCCACTGGCAGCACGATGAATTGAGGCACGATCACGCCGCGGATGATCTCGTTGGCCAGTTGGGTTCGTGCTTCCAGCGTTTCAGCCACCTGCACCAGCACCGGCGGCTGGCTCGCCAAGCGCGCCCATGTGTATGCGACCCGCACCTCGGTGCCGTTCATCTTGTCGAAGCGCAGCAGCGGTGGCCCGGTGGTGACCTCCTCTTCGGGTGGCAGCGGAATGTCGGCGTCGCCGGCGACCAGTTCGCCGCGCAGGCCGAGCACCATGTAGGACGCGGTGCTGGTCGAATTCGGCCGCAGCACTTCGCTGACATCGATGCCCAGGCGCAACTGCACGCTGCCATTGACGAGCCGCACATGATCCGCCAGCAGGCTGACGGTCTCGGCCAGCTTGCGGTCGTACGGCGGATTGGCAATCTGCTGTGCCACCACGAACGTCAGCGTCACGCTCATCGGCCACAGCAGCAGCAGTGGTGCCAGCATCCAGTCGAGAATCTCGCCGAACAGCGAGCGCTGCTCGTCGGGCCGACGCAGCGGGTTGACCGCGGGCTCCGCCCTTGCAGCGGCGGGTGCCGCTGGAGACAACGGAGGGCGGCGCGGCAGCGAAGACGACTGGTCGGGCATGGGTGACTTCTGTATTCGCGGTCAGTATGCGCGCCGCCCGCGCGCCATGCGATGAGGTCAGGCGCTGCCGTTGGCCGCGCCATCACCGGGCTCGCCGGCGCGCTGCATGCTGTATCCGAGCCCGCGGACGGTGACGATGCGAATGCCGCTGGCCTCGATCTTCTTGCGCAACCGGTGCACGTAGACCTCGATCGCGTTGGTGCTGACCTCTTCGCCCCACTCGCAAAGGTGATCGACCAGCTGCTCCTTGCTGACCAGGCGGCCCGGCCGGCTGATGAGGATCTCGAGCAGACCCAGTTCGCGCGCCGACAGCTCCAGCGGTATGTCGTTGAGCAAGGCGACGCGGCCGGCCGGGTCCAGGGCCAGCGCGCCATTGCGCAGCACCGCCTGCGCACCGGCGAGCGAGCGCCGGGTGAGCGCGCGGACCCGTGCCTCGAGTTCGGACAGCGCGAACGGCTTGGCCATATAGTCATCGGCGCCAAGATCGAGCCCTTTGACGCGTTGCTCGACGCTGTCGGCCGCCGTCAGGATCAGCACCGGAACCTTCGAGTTGCGACCGCGCAGCCGACGCAGCACTTCGAGCCCGGGCAGGCCGGGCAAACCGAGGTCGAGAATGAGCACGTCGAAGTGCTGTGCGGTCAGACCGCTGTCGGCTTCCTGGCCGTTGTTGACGACATCAACGGCATAACCTGCCGCGCGCAGTGACCGCGACAGGCCGTCGGCGAGCACTTCATCGTCCTCGGCGATCAGGATGCGCACTTGATATGCTCCGCCGCGGTCGAGCCGGGCGCCGAATGCGCGCGCTTGGCCGCGGGTGTCTCCGCGTTTGCTGCTTGTTCGCGGTCAGTCTAGGCGGCACGGTGGGGCCCGGCAAGGAACGAGCACTGCGCCGCTCCGGCGTGAATCCGCCGCTTGACGGCGATACTGGATGAAACTACAGTAATACTGTAATTTTATTCAGTATCGGGGCGCGCACTGTGCGGGCCCCGGATTTCGCGACGGTGAAGCGGAGGCGGTGATGGACGACGGAAGGAGCGCTTTGGTGGCAGACAGCAAGGAGCGGCAGAAGGCCCTGGCCGCGGCGCTGGCACAGATCGAAAAGCAGTTCGGCAAGGGCTCGATCATGCGGCTGGCCGACGGCGAGGTCGCCGACGACATCGATGTTGTGTCGACCGGCTCGCTCGGGCTGGACATTGCGCTCGGCATCGGCGGTCTGCCGCGCGGCCGCGTGGTTGAGGTCTACGGCCCGGAATCGTCCGGCAAGACGACGCTGACGCTGCAGGTGATCGCGGAGATGCAGAAGATCGGCGGCACCTGCGCCTTCATCGATGCCGAACATGCGCTCGACGTGCAGTACGCCCAGAAGCTCGGCGTCAACCTGCAGGAGCTGCTGGTCTCGCAGCCGGACACCGGCGAGCAGGCCCTGGAGATTACCGACGCTCTGGTGCGCTCCGGCAGCGTCGATCTGATCGTCATCGACTCGGTGGCGGCGCTGACGCCTAAAGCCGAGATCGAAGGCGAGATGGGCGATTCGCTGCCTGGCCTGCAGGCGAGGCTGATGAGTCAGGCGCTGCGCAAGCTCACGGCGACCATCAAGCGGACCAACTGCCTGGTCATCTTCATCAACCAGATCCGGATGAAGATCGGCGTGATGTTCGGTAATCCCGAGACCACCACCGGCGGCAACGCCCTGAAGTTCTATGCCTCGGTGCGGCTCGACATCCGTCGCATCGGCTCGATCAAGAAGGGCGAGGAAGTCATCGGCTCGGAAACCAAGGTCAAGGTCGTCAAGAACAAGGTCGCGCCGCCCTTCAAGCAGGCGACTTTTGACATCCTCTATGGTGAGGGCATCTCGCGCGAGGGCGAGATACTCGACCTTGGCGCCGAGCACAACGTGGTCGACAAATCAGGCGCCTGGTACAGCTACAGCGGTGAGCGAATCGGCCAGGGCAAGGACAACGCGCGCGAGTTCTTGCGTGAACGGCGCGAGCTGGCGCTGGAGATCGAGAACAAGGTCCGCGAAAAGCTCGGCGTCGCGGTGCGCGGACAGAAGCTGGCGGCCGAATAAGTAGCCGAGCGGCCGGTCTGTGGCCGGTACTCCGCGATCGAGCCGCGCCGCTGATAGAAGGTGCGTGCGATGCAGTCAGACGAGCGCAGCAATCGCCGCCTGCAGGGCGGTGCTGACAAGTCGCTGCTTGCGCGCGCACTAGGCTATCTGACCCGGCGCGAGCATAGCCGGCTGCAGCTGCGCCGCCGGTTGGCACCGTACGCTGAGTCGTCCGAACAGATCGACCGGTTGCTCGATCGCCTGCAACGGGAAAATCTCCTGTCCGATGAGCGATTCGCCGATGCAGTGACGCGCAGGCGCAGCGAACGCTTTGGCGCGAGCCGGGTCGCGCAGGAACTGAAAGCTCACGGCATCGCGACCGACGTGCAGCGTCCGCTACTCGTGGGCCTGAGACAGACTGAGCTGGCCCGCGCGCGCGCGGTGTGGCTGCGCAAATTCGGCGGCCCGGCAACCGGCGCCGCGGAGCGAGCCCGGCAGATGCGTTTTCTGGCGCAGCGGGGTTTCGCCGCCGAGATCGTGCGCCGCGTCGTCGAAGGGCGGGGCGACGACTAGCGGTGTCACGAGCAATTGCCGGAATTAATAGTTGACGATGCGCTCGGCCAACGCGATCAGCGAGCGGTCCGAACCCGCTGGCCCGAGCAACGAGATCCCGAGTGGCGCGTCTTGCCGGCGTGCAAGCGGCAATGTGAGCTGCGGGAAGCCTGCCAGCCCCGAGACCGACAACATCTGCAGGGCGGCGTTGCGGTAGTCCTCGAGCGTCGCTTCGGTCGCCGACAGCAGCGGCGCGACGTCGGGCATCGTCGGTAGCACCAGCACGCCATCGTTGCCCAGCAAAGCGGTCAGATGCGCCCGATACCGGTCGCGGAAGGCGCGGCTCGTCGCGACCTGCTCATCGGTGACCGACCTGGCCCAGGCAAAGCGCTCAGCAACGCCGGGCCCCAGTGGCGGCGCAAAGCGCTCGATGAACGCGCCGTCGACCTGCCACGCCTCGCGGCCCTGCAGGTAGCGGAAGCACCAGTACATCGCCGGAAAGGAATCCAGCGCGGCGTCGCAGGCCGACGCCTTGCCGAGTACCGATTCGATGGCATGCAGTGGCGCTGACAACGCCGCAGCGACGTCGCTTGCGACCAGCGCCCACACATCCTGCGGCTTGAGCAGCCGGATCGTCGTTGGCAATACGCAGCTGTCCTTGCCGAGCAGCACATCGGCGACGCGAGCGAAGGTCGCCACGTCGCGCGTGAAGAAACCGCAGGTATCGAAGCTCGGTGCGAGGTCAAGGGCGCCGGCCAGCGATACGCGACCATGCGTTGGCCGGATGCCGAAAAGCCCGCAATGACTCGCCGGTGCGCGCACCGAGCCGCCGGTATCGGTGCCGAGCGCAAAGTCGCACAGGGCGTTGGACACGGCGGCTGCCGATCCGCTTGAGGAGCCGCCGGGAATACGCTCCGGGGCGGCGCCATTGATCGGTGTACCGAAATGGGCGTTCTTTCCGGTCATCGAGTAGGCGAGTTCGTCAGTGTGCGTCTTGCCGACGAAACGGGCGCCGGCATCGAGCAGTCGTTGCACCGTTGGTGCCGTCGATGACTTCACCCCGGATAGCGCCAGCAGCAGCGGGCTGCCGCCGCCTGTCGGGTAGCCCGCCACATCAAACAGGTCCTTGACGGCGAAGGTCAGGCCGGCAAGCGGGCCGCGGGCGGCGTGTGCTACAGGCACAACGGGGTAAGGAACGAACGCACGCGCAGGATTCTCGGAAAGTTGCATGGCCAGGGGAAGCGAGATAAGGAAGGGAGGCTCGGACGCTCAACCGCCCGGCAGCATAGCGGGCGAATGGATGTGCACGGCACGGACTGTAGTTTGCGTTGCGGCCGTATTGGGCTGCCCGCCCGGACGGCCACGCCGAGCGGCAATAATCGGGCCTTGGGCACTGCACTGACGCATGCGACCCGACGTCGAGCGTTCCGCAGCAACTGCCCAGACCCACATGGAGTGATGCATGAATCCCCAGTTCGGAACGGAAATCATCCTGCGTGCCGAGCAACTGGCTGGGCACTCCGATGATGCGGCCGCACTGACCGTTTCCTACCTGACCCGCGCGCACCAGACCGCAGGCGCGGAAATCGCCGGCTGGATGATCGCCGCCGGCATGCAGGTGCGTATCGATGCGGTCGGCAACGTCATCGGCCGCTACGCGGCGGAGAATCCCGAAGCGCCGATCCTGCTGGCCGGCTCGCATTTCGACACGGTGCGCCATGGCGGCAAGTTCGACGGCCGCCTGGGGATCCTCGCACCGATCGTTGTCGCCAGGCACCTGAATGAACGCGGCGAGCGGCTGCCGTTCCATTTCGAGGTCGTCGCCTTCGCCGAGGAAGAGGGGCTGCGATTTCGCACCAGCTTTCTGGCCTCGAGCGCACTGATCGGCCAGTTCGATCTCACCCGCCTCGATCAGGTCGACGCCGACGGCGTGACGATGCGTCAGGCCATGCTCGGTGCCGGCCTGCCCGCAACCGATGAAGCGATCGTCGCCTGCGCCGTCGATCCGCGTCAGCTGCTCGGCTATATCGAAGTGCATATCGAGCAGGGACCGGTGCTGCTCGATCGCGACCTGCCGCTGGGTGTCGTCACCTCGATTGCCGGCAATGTGCGGCGACGTGCGACGGTGACCGGCGTGGCCAGTCATGCCGGAACGACGCCGATGCCGATGCGCAAGGATGCGCTGGCCGCCGCGTCGGAAATGATCCTTGCCGTCGAGCGTCGTTGCGCGGCGCCCGGCGACGCGGCGCGTGCACTCGTCGGAACCGTCGGCATGGCCAACGTTCCGCACGGCGCCGCCAACGTTGTGCCCGGCCGCTGCGAGTTCTCGCTCGACATTCGCGCCGCCGACGATGCGACGCGCGATGCGGCAGTGGCTGATCTGGAGCGCGAACTGGGGCAGATCGCCGCCCGGCGCGGTGTGCAACTGTCGCTGGCCGAAACGATGCGCGTGCCCTGCGCCGCCTGTTCGCCGCGATTGATGGATCGATTGGCTGCCTCGATCGAGCAAGTTGGCGTGCCGGTGTTCCGTCTGCCGAGCGGTGCCGGGCATGACGCAATGATGCTGGCGCGGATCACCGAGGTGTGCATGCTCTTCGTCCGCTGCGGCAACGGCGGCATCAGCCATAACCCGCTGGAAACGATGACCGCTGCCGATGCCGACCTTGCCGCGCAGGTGCTGATCGACTTCCTGCGCCGGTCAGCGGCCGACTGCGCGAAGTCGAACTGACGCGATCGAAAACCGCGAATCAGCGGCGACTTGCTCCGACACTGGCCGAGGCCCGCGCAACCGCCTGCGCATCAGGCCCTGACACTGCCTTCGCTGCGGGCAAGCACAACGACGGGACGACTCACGCGCGATCGGCTCGCTCAGCAGCGCGGTGCTAACATCCGCGCGCCGGGTCCGATCGCATCAGGTCGCCGTTCCGGGCCAATTCTGCTTCGGCCATGTCTGCCACTCCCTCGCGTCGCTTCGTTCACACACGCTCGATCAGCGTCAAGGCGTACGCGCGCGATGACGGACTGTGGGATCTCGAGGCCGAACTCACCGACATCAAGGAAAAGGATTTCGCGCTCGCCGTCGGCATCAGAAAGGCCGGCGACCCGGTGCACGCGATGCAGTTGCGACTGACCATCGACCGGCGGCTGAACGTTGTCGATGCGCAGGCAAGCTCCGAATGGGTTCCGTATCCCGGCTACTGCGATGCCTTCGGCGATGTCTATCGCAAGCTGATCGGCCTGAATCTCGGTCGTGGCTTTCGTCGCGCGGTCAACGATAGGCTCGGCGGCACCCAGGGTTGCACACATCTGACTGAACTGGCGACCGTTCTGCCGACCGCCGCAATCCAGGCGTTTGCTGGCGAGGTCTACATGCCGCATGACCAGGCGCATGAGCCGGCGGCTGAGGATCACCAGGTTGCCGACAAGCGACCGTTCCAGCTCGAGCGCTGCCGCGGCTTGCGCGTCGACGGGCCAGCGGTGGCGAAGTTCTATCCGCGCTGGTACACCGGCGGGACCCAAGAGGAAGAAAACACGCAGGAGCAGGCGACATGAAGATCCACGAATACCAGGGCAAGGAGATCCTCAAACGCTACGGCGTGGCGGTGCCGCGCGGCCTGGCCTGCTTCAGCGTCGATGACGCAGTCGCCGCGGCGGAGAAGCTCGGCGGGCCGGTATGGGTGGTCAAGGCGCAGATCCATGCCGGCGGCCGCGGCAAGGGCGGTGGTGTCAAGCTCGCCCGCTCCAAAGACGAAGTCAAGGCGCACGCCAAGAGCATCCTTGGCATGCAGCTGAAAACGCACCAGACCGGGCCACAGGGGCAGAAGGTGCGCCGGCTGCTGGTCGAGGAAGGCGCCGACATCAAGAAGGAGCTGTACGTCGGCATGGTCGTCGATCGGGCCACGCAGCGTGTGTGCCTGATGGCCTCCAGCGAAGGCGGCATGGATATCGAAGAGGTTGCCGCGCACACGCCGGAGAAGATCCACAAGGTGTTCATCGACCCCTCGCGCGGCCTGATCGACGCCGAGGCCGACGATGTGGCGGTGAAGATCGGCGTGCCGGCCGCTTCGGTGGCGCAGGCGCGCGGCGTGCTGCAGGGCCTGTACAAGGCGTTCTGGGAAACCGACGCCTCGCTGGCCGAGATCAATCCGCTGATCCTGACCGGCGACGGTCGCGTGGTCGCGCTCGACGCCAAGATGAATTTCGATTCGAACGCGCTGTTCCGTCATCCCGACATCTTGCAGCTGCGCGATCTCGACGAGGAGGATCCGGCCGAGGTCGAGGCTTCCGAGTTCGACCTTTCATACATCCAGCTCGAGGGAAACATCGGTTGCCTGGTCAACGGCGCCGGCCTGGCGATGGCGACGATGGACACGATCAAGCTGTTCGGCGGCGAGCCGGCCAACTTCCTCGATGTCGGCGGCG
>JBFINI010000111.1:0-8823 GCA_041611275.1 Burkholderiaceae bacterium | reverse complement strand
CACCTTGGAAGTGGTCGATGCGCGCGGCGAGATTGCGGCCGGGCAGATGCTCGAGTTTGCGCTCGACGACGCGGCGGGCGGCGTGCTCGCTGAAGACGGCTGACCCTGACGTAGCGGCGGGCGAGTGCGTTGCCTGGTCCGCCCCACGGCAGTTGATGAAGGACGACCATGACATTGAATCGTTTGCAGGCCATCGGCGCGCTCGGCCAGAGCGTGTGGATCGATTTCATCGAGCGGCGCATGCTTGAGGACGGCAGCCTGGCGCGCATGATCGAGAACGACGGCGTGACCGGCGTCACGACCAATCCGACCATCTTCGACAAGGCACTGGCCGCGTCGAACGATTACGCGGCCGATATCGCCCAGCTGGTGGCCGCCGGCAACGAGGCGCCCGGGATCGTCGACATGCTGATGAGGCAGGACGTGGCGCGCGCGGCGGACCTGCTGCGGCCGGTCTACGTGCGCAGCGCGGGCGCCGACGGCTACGTCAGCATCGAGGTTTCGCCCCGACTGGCGCATGACACCGAAGCCACGGTCGCCGAAGGCGAATACCTGTGGGCGGCACTGAACCGGCCAAACGTGATGATCAAGGTGCCGGGCACAAAGGAAGGGCTGCCGGCAATCCAGCGGCTGATCGCCGCCGGCGTCAACGTCAACGTCACGCTGCTGTTCAGCGTCGGGCGGTACCTTGAAGTTGCGCAGGCCTATCTGCAGGGGTTGAAGGAACGGGCCGTGGCCGGCAAGTCGATCGACACTTTGGGCTCCGTGGCCAGTTTCTTCATCAGCCGTATCGACTCGCTGGTCGACGCGCGGCTCGAGGCAAGCGGCGGGCAGGGCGCCAGCACCCTGCGCGGGCAGACGGCCATTGCCTGCGCCCGGCTCGCTTACCGCGAGTTCCGCCGTCTGCAGGACGAGACGATCTGGCAGCAATTGACGGCGCTCGGTGCCCGACCACAGCGGCTGCTGTGGGCATCGACGTCAACCAAGAATCCGGCGTACAGCGACATCGGCTATGTCGACCCGCTGATCGGGCCGAACACTGTCAACACGATGACGCTGGAGACGCTCGCTGCCTACCGCAAGCACGGTGAGCCGGCCGTGCGCATCGACGACGAGTTGGCGCAGGCCGAAGTCCTGGTAGCGCGACTGGCGACCTACGGCATCGATCTCGATCAGATCGCTGCCGAGCTGGAAGCAGACGGCGTGCGGCGCTTTGCCGATTCAGCCACCGCACTGCGTGAGCGAATGGCAAGGATCGTCAGCAGCGGCGAGCATCATCCTGCGGCGTAAGTCGAGGCAAGCGGCGCGCGGCGACGACGTCTACGGCGTTGCGCGCTGGCCGCGAAACAGGCGCGATGCCTGCCACAGGTGAAATTCGATCGTCGCGCTACGCGCCAGCGCCTTGCCGTCGCTATCGATGACGATCACCTGCAGGGTGTGCGTGCCGCGATCAACCTGTTGCAACGAAAGCCGGTTGCTGGTCCAGTCGCCCGGCTGTAAGACGCCATCGAGACTGACGCGCAGCCGATGGCCGGCCTTGACGTCGAGGGCGGGCTGCAGGGCCACTTCGACCGGCACCGTGCCGGCGTTATCGTGAATCGTTTCGGCGTTCTTCGGCGTGACGATGCGCACGCTGCGGTAGCGTGTCGGCGATGCGGCGCGTTCGGTCGCCGCTTGGGCGAGGGTCTGCGGCCCTGGCCCTGCCGGGTGTACCGGAGCAGCCAGAAAGAGCAATGAGGCGGCGAACGCCGGTATCAATATTCGATCACGCATGAGCTCAGCTCCGTTTCGTGTAGGTAGATCTGCGGCGACGACGCGGTGGCTGTGAACAGCCCCTGCAACGGTTGACAGTCGCCGGCAGCGGTAATGGACGATCGCTGCGGTCAGCCATGACAGCATAGAGAAACGCGGCAGGCGCGCCCACCCCTCGGCGCCGGGCGATTCGATTGCATCGGCAGCACATCGGCCCACGGCAGCAGGCGGCGGTCGACATCGCGAAGATGATTGCGAAGCAACTCGATCGGGCGCGAATCCCGGGCGAGATTGGGCAGCGGCGCGTGTTGCGCCGTCAGGCCTGTGCGGTTGGATGCGCGAGGGTTTAGTGGAAACACTTGTACAGGTGGTGTCGATGAAATGACCCACTTCAAACGGCGTTGCTTTGTGCCGATCGGCAGCTGGCGCTGTCAGCGGCGTTGCGGATGTTCGCAGGCGCAGCAAGCATGATCTCGGTCCGTGGCAGAACTGAAACGGCGGCGCAGCGTCAGGGATCGTCCCGGGCCGCAGCAGGCAAGAGCTGTGGCCGCATGCGCGGGCGGGAATAAACGGCGGGCCGCTGCGGTACAGGCATTAAGGCAGCCGCCCGCGGGCGCGCGGCGCCGACCTATGTCCAAAGTTCATCGAAGACTGGAGGAGCAAATGAAGAGACTGAGATTTCTGGCCATCATCGCCTCGCTGCCTTTGCTGGCCAGCGTCCCGGCTGTTGCTGCTCCGACCGATTCGGTCGGACCGGACAAGGTCGTCTATCACATCAACAACACGGAAGATCAGGCGGTAGACGCGCTGCGCAACATCGGCAATCACCTCGAGGTCAACCCGAAGGCCAAGATCGTCGTCGTCGCACATTCGCGCGGTGTGGATTTCCTGATGGACGGCGCCAAGGACAAGAACGGCAATCCTTACAACATCCGCGTCGAGCAGCTGAAGATGCAGGGCGTCCAGTTCGATGTCTGCCAGATCACGCTGCGCAATCGCAAGGTCGGCAAGGAGAAGTTCATTCCCGAAACGACCTTTGTGCCGTCGGGCGTGGCTGAAATCACGCGGCTGCAGCAGCGCGAGGGCTACGCCTACCTGCGCCCCTGATCTCGGAGCGGGTGGCGCCGCGACTCGTGAACTGACGGGTCGCGGCGACATTCGGCCGGCGCGGCGGCAAACGGTGGGCGCCAGCCGGCCGCGGCGGCATTGGTCGGGCCGCCGCTATGCCGTCGCGATGTTCGGCGTCGTCGATGGGCCGGGCCTGAGCCCCGGCGGCGATGCGAATTCAGGCGAATCGATCCGCTCGTAGTAGCGAGCGCGCAGCACCAGACGCCGGTGAATGGCCGAATCGCCAAAGGCGGCGCGATCGTGCAGCACATTGTTGCAGACGATCCCCATGCCCGGCTCCTGGCGGACCCGCAGCACGCGCGGATCGCTGTCGAGGACTTGCTGCAACGCCTTGGTGGCGGCGTCAACGGCCGGATCGTCCTTCCAGGCAATGCTGCGTGTGCGCGCCGTGTAGCGCATGTGCAGATAACCGTCGGCATCGACTGAAAACACCGGGCCGGTCTGATCGCCCCGCGCGACCTCGCCTTCTTCCGAGCGTGCCGGAATCGTCATGGCATCCGGCAGCATCAGCGCGGCGATGTGGGCGGGGTCGGCGTCGCGCAGCGCGATGTACGCCAGTTCATGATCGAGCAGACGGTTTTCGCCGCCGCTTTGCGCGCGTTGCACGCAATGCAGGACCATGGCGCGGATCTTTCGCGCCGGCGGGTTGTAGTAACCGTCGGTGTGCCAGCGAATCGGCCGGTTGGTGTACGGGATGTAAGTGCTGCGCGTTCCGCCCTCGGTCACCGCCAGCGGGGTGATGCCGTCATCGTCGGCCAGATAGTTGACATCCAGCGTGCGCAGGCCGAGCTGCGCGCCGATTGCGCGCAGCCGACCGGCATCGACCGCGCGACCGGGCGGCGTCACATAGATCGCCATGTTGGCGCGGGCACAGCGGTCAAGCAGCGCCTCGCGCTCGCCAGTGGACAGTCGCGCCGGGTCGGCGATCTCAACCCGCAGATCGTCGAGCGTCGCCGGATAGCCGGCGAGCTTGCGCTCGCGCCACCGCAAGTAGGCGACATCGTCGTCGAGATCGAAGTGCGCCGGACGGCGGGCGGCTGCGTCGCTCATTGGGTCGCCTGCGCGCTCGTTGCAGCGTGCCGGGCGCGTTCGTGTGCGCTCATCACCCGTTACTCCGGCGGTATCGGGTCGTCGACCGGCGCATCGACGCCAGGCATCTCGGGCAGCGGCCCATCGCCGTCGGCTTCGTCGGCGGACGGCGCAATGATCGAACCGGCCGTGCCGACGACGTTGTCGAGCACCTTGCGCAAGGTCTCGACCGCCTCGGGGGCCTCGATGCTCATTACCTGATCGGCGACCCAGGCGCGGTCTTTCGCCGCCACCACGTCGAGCAACGCGTGGCTGCAGTAGCGCATGAAGGCGAAATCGGGGCCGGTCTTCTCATCAAAGTCGAAACTGGCGTAATCGTCGGAACGCGCATTGAAGCAGTCGATGAAGCTGCGGCGGATTTCGCTTTCGTCGCCTCCGAGCAGCCGCGCCTGGTTTTCCGCCTGCTGCTCGGCCAGACGGCGCACCATCGAGACGGTGAAGACGCGCCGTTCGGGCAGCGACAGGCGCGTGAAGGCAAAGCGATCGGCGACGCTGATCAGGAACACCAGGTATTCGCGCAGGAACGCGAAGTACTGCGGGCTCGCCTCGATCTCGAACTGCGCGCTGCGCATGTTCTTGATGGTGGCCAGCCCGAGCCGCCAGGTGGTGAATGCTGCCACGCTGGCCAGTGTGGCCGGGTCACGCGCCTTGTCCTTGGAAAAGAAGCGGCTCTTGGTGCGCAGCAGTCGTGGTTTCATGGCGCGGGTGCGGCCGTCGCGGCGGTCAATAGCCGCCTTTGCCGAACGGCTTGGGCAAGCCGGCGACGCGCACGCCCTGCTTGGCGGGTCCGCCCGGAAACAGGTCATAAAGGGTCTTGCTGTCGTGCTGCGGCAGCAGCTCGCTGATGTCCTTGAGCATGGCGCGAAAATTCGGCGTCTGGCCGTGCTCGCGAAACTGCTCGCGCAAATAGTTAATCACCGCCCAGTGCTCGTCGTTCAGCGTGATGCCCTCGGCAGCGGCAATGACCGGACAGATCTCCTCCGAGTAGTTGGCCTCGAGCAGATAGCCCTCCTCATCGGCCTGCAGGGTTTCGCCATTCACTTCATATTCCATGTCGGAAGACCTCACTTTCGACTGAGATAGAACTCGTACTCGCCGGCTGTGGGCTCGAACTGGTCGAGCAGCCTGACGCTGCCATTGGCCGACCAGGCCGCCACATCGTCCGGCGCCCCCGGGCAATTGCTGATGAGGACCAGCACCTCGCCCGGCTGCATCGCCAGCAACAACCGGTGCGCCTCGATGATCGGACCCGGACACACGGCGCCGCGCAGGTCGAGCACGACGTTGCCGCCGAATTGCAGCGATTCGGCGCGACGGCGCAGCGTGTAGGCGGTGCAGCGCCCGTTGAGGCGTTCGGAGCTGACCAGCTCGTGGCCGGTCAGGTCGACCCAGGTCCGAAGATCGTCGCCGGTGCCCGGACAATCGGAAATGAGCACCATCTGCTGCCCGTCTGGCAAGTCGTCAAGAATCTTCTTCGCGCCCAGCAGCGGCAGCGGACACGACAAGCCGGTCATGTCAAGCCTGACGGCAGAGGCCAAGTTCATGCAATCTCCAGATCGTGTTCGTTCAGGTGCCGACCGCAGCGACCGACTTGTGCGGGACAAACAGGCCGCAGCCGAACTTGCGGTGCCGGCCGATCCCTTGCTCCTGCGCCCGCAACGATTCCTCGGCTGTCAGGCCGTGCAACATCAGGCTGAATCCGATTGTTTCCTGGGCATCGATACGCAACTCGCCGCGCCGACCGACGATGATCTCGCAGTCGATATCGAGCTGCGTGAGCGCCTGCTGCACCTCGGCGATGAAATCGGTCTCGTTATCGGCGCCGGTAATGACCAGTCGCGCGTGCAGAACCGGATAAGGCAGCAGTGCGCGCTGCGTGACGCCGCCGATCTTCAGTGGTGCCGGCAGTTCGAGCCGAACGCCCTGCAGCCGAGCGCACTGCTCGGCGCGCTCGGCGGGGATGCGCAGCACCATGCGCGTGCGCCCGCCGATCAGCAGGCCACCAGCGCACGGTGTGAGTCCGCGCACCGCATGAACGCCGGCCATCGGCTCGTCGTCGAGCCAGGGCAGGGCAGTGACGAGCGCCCGATAAAGGCCGGAAGCGTAATCGCATTCGAGCATCGCGCCGGTGACGGTGAAGGCCAGATCGAACGAGCCGGTCATGGCGTGTCGTCCTCGGCCACAGACTTCGATTGCGCCCAGTCGAGCATCGCCTTGCCCCAGGCGGCAGCGGTGACCGCATCGATGTCGAAAACGGTAAAGCGCCGGCCTTCGCGGATGCGCACGCGCATGAGGCTCAGTCCGCCGACCAGATAGTCGATCTGCTGCAATTCGATATCCTGACCGCCCAGCGGCGCATGCAGCTTGGCGAGCGCGGTCGCACGCAGCTTTTCATCCATGTGGCATGGCCCTTGGCGAGTTCCCCTAGGCGCCGTGGAAAATCCGATGGATGCGGCGCCGCTCCGGTTCTTCTATAGATCGGCGCGCCCGTATCGCGCCATTACCCCAGTCGGCAGCCGACCCCTCCCTTTGGGGTTATGCGCGTAATCATCGCGGGTGATGGTTGATGATAGCGGCGACCCGTAGGATCCTCTTCGGGAGACGTCGCGCCGACCGGATGAACTGTGGCGCGTAGGGCAGGCGCAGTGCTGCCGATCCCGCGGTCCGCGCGCAGTGATCTTCACCAGGAGGTTGACACCACATGGCAAAGCCGATGCATGAAACCCCGATGCTCGACGAGCTGGAAAGCGGTCCATGGCCCAGTTTCGTCACCGGATTGAAGCGCTTGGCCAAGGACAAGGACTACATGGTCGATGTGCTTGGTCAGCTGGAGACCTCGTACAAGACCCGCAAGGGCTACTGGAAGGGCGGCACGGTCAGCGTCTTCGGCTACGGCGGCGGCATCATTCCGCGCTTTACCGAGCTGAAAGACGAGAAAGGCAAGCCGATGTTTCCGGACGCGGCGGAGTTCCACACGCTGCGCGTGATGCCGCCGGCCGGCATGCACTACTCGACCGAGATCCTGCGCAAGCTGTGCGACATCTGGGAAGAACACGGCTCGGGGCTGATCGCCTTTCACGGCCAAAGCGGCGACATCATGTTCCAGGGCGTAAAGAGCGACAAGGTCCAGGGCGCCTTCGACGCGATCAATGAGGCCGGATTCGACCTCGGAGGCGCTGGCCCCGCGGTGCGCACGTCAATGTCGTGTGTCGGTGCCGCGCGTTGCGAGCAGTCCTGCTATGACGAGGCCGCCGCCCACCGCACCGTGCTCAACAGCTTCCTTGACGACATTCACCGGCCGGCACTGCCGTACAAGTTCAAGTTCAAGTTCTCCGGCTGCCCGAATGACTGCATGAACTCGGTGCAGCGCGCCGACCTGGCCGTGATCGGCACCTGGCGCGACAACATCCGCACTGACGAGGCCTTGGCCAAGAAGTGGTTCGCCAAGCACGGCATGAACGAACTGGTCAACGACGTGGTGGCGCGCTGCCCGACCAAGGCGATCCAGATCAAGGAAATCAAGGAGGTCCGCCAGGACGCGAAGATTTCCAGCGTCGCGCTCAACGACACGCAGGCGCTCGAGATCGACAACCAGGACTGCGTACGTTGCATGCACTGCATCAACGTGATGACCGGCGCGCTGGCGCATGGTACCGACACCGGGGCGACGATCCTGTGCGGCGGCAAACGCACGCTGAAGATCGGCGACCTGATGGGCACGGTGATCGTGCCGTTCATGCCGTTGGCTACCGACGAGGACCGCGAGGCGCTGGTCGACCTGGGCAAGCGCATCGTCGATTTCTTCGCCGAGAACGCGCTCGAGCACGAGCGCATCGGCGAGACGATCGAGCGCATCGGGCTGGTGCACTTCCTGGAAGGTGTCGGCCTCGATATCGACCCGAACATGGTGTCCGCGCCGCGGACCAACCCGTACGTGCGCGCCGATGGCTGGGACGAAGAGGTGGCCAAGGTGCAGGCGCGGAAGAAGGCGGCATAGGAGACAAGTGATGGCGGAAGTTCAAGCACCGGTTAAGCCACAAGCCAAGGCCCCGACGCCACGCCGCGCGGTCGAAAGCGGGGTGCCCGACAACAAGCAGTTCCTGCATCCGCTGATGCTGAAGAACTACGGCAAGTGGAAGTACCACGATCGGCCGCGGCCCGGCGTGCTGCATCATGTGGCGCACTCCGGCGACGAGCTATGGACGGTGAAGGCCGGCACGCAGCGACAGATGGACGTGTGGACCATCCGCAAGCTGTGCGACATCATCGACAAGTTCGGCGAGAAGCAGGTTCGCTTCACGATCCGCAGCAATGTCGAGATTGGCGTGTCGAAGTGGGAGAAGGTCGAGCCGCTGATCAATGCGCTCGAATCGGCCGGCTTCCCGGTCGGCGGCACCGGCAACTCGGTGTCGATGATCGCCCACACCCAGGGCTGGCTGCACTGCGATATCCCGGGCACCGACGCTTCGGGTGCGGTCAAGGCGCTGATGGACGACCTGATCGTCGAGTTCAAACGCGAGGAGATGCCCAACCGCGTGCACCTGTCGACCTCGTGCTGCGAGATCAACTGCGGCGGCCAGGCCGATATCGCGATCATCGTGCAGCACACCAAGCCACCGAAGATCAACCACGACCTGGTGGCCAATGTCTGCGAGCGGCCGGCGGTTGTGGCGCGCTGCCCGGTGGCGGCGATCCGGCCGGCGCTGGTCAACGGCAAGCCGTCGCTGGAAGTCGACGAGAAGAAGTGCATCTGCTGCGGCGCCTGCTATCCGCCGTGCCCGCCGATGCAGATCAACAGCGAGGAGTCGACCAAGCTGGCGATCTGGGTGGGCGGCAAACATTCGAACGCCCGCT
>JBFINI010000110.1:0-8782 GCA_041611275.1 Burkholderiaceae bacterium | reverse complement strand
GGTGCGCATGCAGCAGGGCTTCTTTTCGATTCAGCAGACCTGCCCCGTGTGTCACGGCAGCGGCAAGGTCATTGCCGATCCGTGCACGACCTGCAGCGGCGCCGGGCGAATCAAGAAGAACAAAGTGCTCGAGGTCAATATCCCAGCCGGCATCGACGAGGGCCAGCGGATCCGTCTTTCGGGCAAGGGTGAACCCGGAATGAACGGCGGCCCGCCGGGCGATCTGTATGTCGAGATCCGCCTGAAACCGCATGACGTGTTCCAGCGCGACGGCGACGACCTGCATTGCGAGGTGCCGGTATCGATCGTCACGGCCGCGCTTGGCGGCGATGTCGAGATTGGCACGCTGACCGACAAGGTCAGCATCAACGTCCCGGAGGGCACGCAAAGCGGCAAGACCTTCCGCCTGCGTGGCAAAGGAATCAAGGGCGTGCGCTCGAGTTACCCCGGCGACCTGTACTGCCACGTCAGCGTCGAGACGCCGGTGCGGCTGTCCGAAAAGCAGAAAAAACTGCTGCGCGAGTTCGAGGCCACGTTGCGCGACGGCGGCGAAAAGCATTCCCCCCAAACCAAGAGCTTGGTGGACAAGATGAAGGGCTTCTTCACGGCGGAGTGAAGAAGCCCTTCATCTTGCGGCGCAGGCTAACTTTGGCGACAGCCGAAGTTAAGGCGCGCAGCGCCGGCCGCAGCCACAAGTCGAGCGCGCAGCGCGCGCGCTTCACGGCGGAGTGAAGAAGCCCTTCATCTTGCGGCGCAGGCTAACTTTGGCGACAGCCGAAGTTAAGGCGCGCGGCGCCGGCCGCAGCCACAAGTCGAGCGCGCAGCGCGCGCGCTTCACGGCGGAGTGAAGAAACCCTTCATCTTGCGGCGCAGGCTAACTTTGGCGACAGCCGAAGTTAAGGCGCGCAGCGCCGGCCGCAGCCACAAGTCGAGCGGTGACTGAAGTTCTCTGCGGCGAAATCGTGTTCGTTGCGCATCTTCTGCATGCGCGAGCATCTGGCGAACGCCGTTGTGCAAAGGAGGTTGCGTGAACGTGAGCGGGACTGCGCCCAGGCCCTGGGACGCCGTCGTCATCGGCGCCGGCGCCGCCGGCATGATGTGCGCGGCGGTGGCCGGGCAGCGCGGCGCGCGGGTGCTGCTGATCGATCATGCCGCAAAGCTCGCCGAAAAGATCCGCATCTCGGGTGGCGGGCGCTGCAACTTCACCAACATTCACACGCGGCCGGAGAACTTTCTTTCGGCCAATCCAGAATTCTGCCGCTCGGCGCTTGCGCGTTACACGCCGGCCGATTTCGTTGCGCTCGTGAAAAGGCACCGCATCCCGTTTCACGAGAAGCACAAGGGTCAGCTGTTTTGCGACGGGTCGTCGGAGCGGATCATCGACATGCTGCGGACCGAATGCGAGGCCGGTGGCGTGCGCTGGGCGATGCCGTGTCGGGTCGAGCGCCTCGGCAAATTCGGTCAGCTGTTCGAGATCGTCACTGCGCAGGGCACGTTTACGGCGCGGCGCGTGGTGATCGCCAGCGGCGGCCTGTCGATCCCGAAGATCGGCGCGACCGACTTCGGCTATCGAATCGCGCGCCAGTTCGGCCTGCGCGTCGTGCCGCCGGCCCCGGCGCTGGTGCCGCTGACCTTCGATGCCGAAGTCTGGCGGCCGTTCGCGCCGCTGGCGGGCATCTCGCTCGAGGTCGACGTGCATTGCGGCGCCGGTCGCTTCAGCGAGGACCTGCTGTTTACGCACCGCGGGCTTTCGGGTCCTGCGATCCTGCAGATCTCCAGCTTCTGGAATTCGGGCGAAGTGCTGTCAATCGACCTGGTGCGCCGGCTTGCCGGCGATGCCCTGGCCAACGCGCTGATCGCGCGCAAGAACGACAGCCGGCAGAACCTCGCCAACGCGCTGGCTGCGCTGCTGCCGCGACGGTTGGCCGACAGCTGGCTGACGCGGCACAACCTGCGCTGCGAGCAGCGCATCGCCGAGGTTGCCGACAAGTCGCTGCGCGTGCTGGCAGCATCGCTGCACCAGTGGTCGCTCGCGCCGAGTGGCACCGAGGGTTATCGCAAAGCCGAAGTCACACGCGGCGGCGTTGATACCGACGAACTCGCGCAGAACACGTTCGAGGCGCGGCGCGTGCCCGGGCTGTTCTTCATCGGCGAGGTCGTTGACGTGACCGGGTGGCTGGGCGGCTACAACTTCCAGTGGGCGTGGGCGTCCGGCTTTGCCGCTGCGCAGGCACTCGAGCGAACTGCTGTTTGAGCAGCAGCGCAGCCATCACCAGAGCGCAGGTTCCTGCTGCGGATGCTTGGCACGTTCTGCCCGCGCTGGCGGCGCCGCCCAAGGCAACAGCACGGTGTGCGCGAGGTGCGCACGCAGCAAGGCGAGACCATGGCGATGAAGAATCGTGCCGCATCTCCGTCAAGTGAGCTTCTTCGTTGTTGCCTTGACGCTGTGCCATGTTTCGCGCCGCACATCATCAGCTGAACCGCGGCTCCCGCACGTGCGCGAGTTCCCTTGAATGCAGCGGCGCTTGCCGCTCCAATGAAGGGGCACGCCCCGATACGGCGTGGCGGAGCAAAGCATGGGCAGGTCGACACAGCGTGTCGCCGTGATCACCGTGCACGGAGTCGCCGACCAGCGACCGGGGCAGACGGTGCGCGAGCTGGCGCGCCTGCTGAGCCACGGCGGTGATGGTCGGCCGCGCTACATAGAAGGGGAACTGGACGAAGTCATCGTGCCGGTGAGCCGGCTGCCGTCGCTGCGTGAAGTTGGCGGACGCGGCGGCGAGCACGATCCGGCGACCGTCGCTGAAGGGCCCGCCAAAGCGCGCGATTCGAAGGTCACGCCCGGCCGCGCGAGCGACTTCTTCGTCTCGCAACAGCGCGGCCGAACAACCGCTGAGACGCAGCTCGGCGAAGATCTCGGCCTGCAGTTGACCGATCACCTGCTCAGTCGCTATCGACCGGCCGAACGCGACGGACTGTACGAGTCGACGCGCATTTCGCTGCAGCGCCAGGCCGACGGCACGCAGGTCGATCTGTACGAGTTGTACTGGGCCGATTTTTCCCGACTGCAGCCCGGAGGCATTCGCGCGCTGTCGGCTTCCTACCAGCTCTTCTTTCACTTCGGCACGCTGGCGCGTGACATCGTCGACCAGGTGGCACTGGCCACTGGCCGTGGCGGGGCGCTGGGTCTTCTGCAACGGCTGCATGCGTGGTCCGCATGGCTATTAAAAGGTCCGGCGGCACTGCTGCAGCTGGCAATGCTGCTGCTCGTTGTCTTCGGCGCAGCGGCGCTGGTGCCGCCAGAGCAACATCGGTTCTTGCTGGGCCTCGGCGGCGGCGTCGCCGCGGTCGTGCTGCTGGTGGCGACCTTGCTTGCTGCGCAGCGCGCCGTCGGCGCGGCTGCACGCCTGCGCGCTGCGCTGCCCTGGGTGCTCGGTGCCGTTGCCAGCGCGGCGATCAGCGCGACGGCGATCATCGTGCCCGATGCGCTCAGCATGCTGTACCTGGGCACCGCGGTGCTGCTGGCGGTTGCCGTTGGCATTGCGCTCGTGTTGCGCTATTCGCGCACGGTACGTGGCGTGCGGGCGGCCGGCGTCATCGCCGTGCTCGCTGCCGGCGTTGCGCTCGCGGTCAACGCGGACCGCTCGGCTGCGCAGGTGACGACGATGTACGAGTGGATACTCGTCGCCGCGCTGGCTACCGGCGAGTACCTGCTGGCGGCATTGCTGTTCGCGTGGGCGGTCCTGGTCGTGGTACAGATCGCGGCGCTGCTGCTTGGCTTCGCGCTGGCTCGCCGTGACTCAGCGGAAATTGCTGCATCGCTGGCCACTGCGCGTATCGGCATGGTCGTCTCAACGGCACTGTTTGCCATGCTGAGTTTGGTGCTGTGGTCGGTGATCGCCTTTGTCGCCGGGCTCGGGCTGAAGGATCTTTTGTTTCATCCCGTCGTCTTCGGGACCGGCTATCGCTCGGCGGCGGCTTTCTTCGAAGGCCAGGTGCAGGACGTTGGCAGCCTGTTCACGCCGCTGCTGGCGCTGGTTGGCGTGATCGGCGTCGTCACGCTGACGGCGCTGGGGCCGTCGCTGCGCGAGGAGCTTGCGCCGGGTGCTCAGCCGCGCTCCGCGGACTGGACGGCGCGTCTGGGTCGATGGTGGACCGCCGCGCGTCGCTGCCTCGGCGTTCAGTTTGGTGTGGTGGTGCCGGCGTTGGCGCTTGTAGGCGGGGCGATCTACCTGCTGTTCCTGCTGGAGAAGCTGTTCGGGCTGCACGGCATCGTCGAATGGCTGGGAACCCGCGATGAAGTGCTGGTAACCATCGGCAAGTGGCTGGCTGGCGGCGCGGTGACGATCACCGCCCTCGGCGCCCGCTTTACCGACACCTTCGGCAAGTTGCGCGTGGCGCTCGATGCGGTGCTCGATGTCGACAATTACTTTCGCGACCCGATCGACCAGCGACCGCCGCGCGCGCGCATCTTCTCGCGCTTCGCGGCACTGCTCGACTATGTAAGTGAGCGCGGCTATTCGCGCGTTCTGATCGTTGCTCACAGCCAGGGTTCGGTGCTCAGTGCCGATCTGCTGCGCTACCTGCGGCGCACCGGCCGCTTGCGTGCGCACACCGGCGACATGGCAGTGTCGATGGTGACGGTCGGTTCACCGTTGCGCGATCTGTACGCCACGCGCTTTCCGTTGCTGTATCGCTGGCTCGGCGCACCGCCGACATCGTTTGAACTGGCCGGGCCGCCCGCCGCCGAGCTCGGTCTGGCGCATTGGGTCAACGCCTACCGCTCGGGCGACTACGTCGGTCGCTCGATCTGGACGCCCGCCGCCGATGGTGCGATGTTTCGCGTCGCCGCCGTCGACCACAGCGGCATCGTCGTCGCACAGCGTGCCGGCGATCGCACCGAATTCTGTCTTGGCGCCGGCGCGCATACCCACTACTTCAGCAACGATGCGGTGGCGCTCGCCGTCGAAATCGATCGGCTGGTCGGTGCTGGTTCGCCGAAGCCGGCGGGCTAGGTCGATCGCCTCACGCCCGGCCGGCAGTCAGCGCAGTGTGTCGCCGCCGGCCCGGCGTGAAGTAATCGACGTCTCCATGCGCCGCAGGATGCGTATGGCCGCGCAGGCGCCACCGAAGCCGTTGTCGATGTTGACGGCGACCAGGCCGGTTGCGCAGGAAGCCAGCGCGCTGTTCAGGGCGGTATGGCCTCCCGCTGCCACGCCGTATCCGACAGACGTCGGCACCGCAATGATCGGCGCATCAACCAGTCCGGCCAGCACGCTGAACAGCGCGCCTTCCATGCCGGCGACGGCGATGATGATCCGGAACGACCGGATCTCCTCGAGCCGCCGCATCAACCGCCACAGTCCGGCGACGCCGACATCGGCGATGACCGGCGCCTGGTAGCCGGCGAAGGCGAGACTGCGGGCCGCTTCGCGGGCCACCGGCAGATCGGACGTGCCGGCACAGACGATTCCCGCTCCGGTCAGGGTCGGCACAATGTCGCTGCCGTGGAAGGCGGTGTGCGACAAGGGGTCGTAGTCGAGGCGCTGGCGCCGCTCATCGGGTAGCTGCGCCAGTTTCTGTTCGTCCAGTCGCGTCAGCAGCAGGCGACGCTCGCCGGCAGCGATCAGAATTGCCTCGATCTGCGCTGCCGACTTGCCGTCACACAACACGGCTTCGGCCACGCCGGTGCGCTGCTCGCGCTCCCAGTCGAGTTCAAAATCCTTCACGCCGCGACACTCCGCAGGAACGCGGCGCCGCGGCGGTAGGCACGCAGGCCGGCGAAGCGGCGACCGTTATCAGCACATAAGGCGATCGCCCAGCGCTCGACGCGCCGCCGATCATCGCCCTCGGGCAGCGGCGTGCATTCGACGACAACTCCGGCGGCGGTGATCCGGCAGCGTATTGAGGCGGAGGTTGGCAGCAGTTTGGACAGCCCCATCTCGGCATTTTCGATGAAACGCAGCGAACTGTGATCCACCGCTATGCCGGTCTCGATCCGGCTGGCCAGGCACGGCTGCGCCGGCAGGACCGCAAGGTCGTTCAGCGCATGCGCTTCGGCCATCGCGTAGATGTCGCGCTTGCCGATGCCGGCTTCCACAAAGGGGTGAATCACGTCGTATTGCCGTGCTGCGGCCAGGCCGGGCCGGTAATCGCTCAGGTCATCGACGTTGGTGCCGGAAGCGATCGGCGCGGCGGTGAGCGAACGGATATGGCCGTACAGGTTCGTCTTGCAGTAGAAGCAGCGGTCGACCGGGTTGCTGCGGTAGGCCGGATCGGCGAGTTCCTGCGCGTCGATCAGGCGCAGGGTCCAGCCGTGCGTCTGCGCATGCCGCTGCACGCGCGCGGTGGCTTCGGCAGGCACTGCCGGCGAGACGGCGTGCACGATCGTCGTCCGGACGCGCGCGTGCCGGTGCGCGATGTGCGCCAGCGTCATGCTGTCCACGCCGCCGCTGACTGCGATCGCCAGTTCGGCCTGGCGGTCGAGCGCTTGCGTCAGCGCAGCGACTTTGCCTTCGAGCGTCATCGGTCGGGCTCTTCCTGTTCAGCGCGGCCTTTCACCTGCCGGCGGCGGATCAGCCCGTCGTAGCGGGTGAGGTCGTCGCTTTCGATCTTCAGCGCGGTCTGCCCGTCGGGCCGCAGGCTGCGCTTGCGGCGCAGCGGTTCGCCGTCGGATTCGACGCGCTCGCTGCTACGTTCGAGGCAGATGCGATGCTCGCGCCGCCAACGCAGCCCCAGCGTCGACGTCTCCACGAAGCACAGGCGGCTGACGGCGGCCAGCGCCTGCGGCCGCAGCAGCAGCCGGAAATCGACCACCGGCCGTCCCTTCTTCCCCTGCCGGCTGCCGAGAGTCAGGTCGAGCACGCCGTCGGCCGCGCGCAGGCGATCGGCAGCCACGCCGACCTCCTCGCCGCTCATGTCGTCGATGTCGAAGCTGAGCACGATCACGTCGTAGCCACTGCCCTGTGGCGAAAGGCGCGGCGCTTCCATGGCGAACACCAGCGCACGCAGAATGTTCGGCATCCCGGCGATCTCGCGCGTGCCGGCGCCGACGCCCACCTGCTTCAGCACGATGCCCTCGGCCGGTGGCGCGTTCGCGTTCACCAGGTGCGCGAGGATCGCCGCGCCGGTCGGCGTCACTCGCTCGCCGCCGACACCGTCGTCGCGCCAACGGAATTCGCGCAGCAGCTCGGCGGTAGCCGGTGCCGGCGCCGGCAGCCAGCCGTGCTGTGTGTGCACCATGCCGCCGCCACGCGGCAGGTCGGACACGCTCCACGTGCGCGGCGACAGCGCAGCGACGATGCTGCCGGCAGCGACGACGTCCATCAGCGAATCCCAGTCGGCGAGCTCGTGGAAATGCACCTCGTCCAGGGCGACGCGATGCAGGCGGCTCTCACATTCGGCAAGCCGGCGCAGGATGCCGATGGCCTGCTCGGCCGTGCCGGGATGCAGCGATGCCGAGGTGATGCGCTGCGCGAGCTCGGCGAATCGGCCGCCGTGCCGATGAGCGTCGTGCTGCACATCGCCCGCATGCCGGTGGCGGTTCGCCAGCGACGGGTCGGCGTTGGCGGCAAGCGCGAAACGGCAGGCCGCGATGCCGCCGCTGAGACCCTCGCTCAGTGTCGGCGTGCCGCATCCTGCGGGGATCACTGCAGCGAGGTCGGCGAACACGCGCGGGCGAAGCTCCGGACGCGCATCGAGCAGCGCCGCGACGAACATGTCGCCGGCCGCGCCGCCGACGGCGTCGAGGTGAACGTGCAGGCCGTCCGGCATCGGCGGCCGTTCAGTGCCCGAGGTCGGTGAGGTTGCCGTCGGCGTCGAACGGCCACGGCTTCTGCTCGCCGAGCACGTTGATCTGCGGATGGCGCGACGCCTCCTCGAGCATCGGCTCGGAGATCTCGATGTGCTCCAGATGCAGCGTGTTCGGGATGCGCACGATGCGCAGTCGGGCGAGGTCCGGCACGTTGCAGGTTTTCACCGCGGCCTGGATCGCGCGCTGGTCGGTGGGCATCGTCATCGGCACCTTGGCGTGCCACACCACCGTCGAGGTCAGGTGATTGGCGTAGGTCGCGTCGTAGTCGACCTTGGCGGCCAGGCGGCTGCTGCAGATGTCCGCCAGCCCCATGCCGGTCGCGTTGCCCTTGCTCTTGTCGCTGAGATCGAGGACCACCATCCGCGTGACCTGCTGCCGGGTTTCGACATACGGTGTCGACGTCCGTCCGGTGATGTGCGGGTCCATGCCGGTGCCGGAATACTCCTTGCCCATCCGATCGACGACCAGTACGTCGAGCGGGTTGAACAGGATGCAAGGCATGTTGCGCTTGGCTTCCTGCAGCAGCTCGGCGTCGCGGGTGATGATTTCATTGGCCGGCACGGCCGCCACGCGCGAAATCTTCTCGTAGGCGTTCTCGACGGTCGCCACGCCGAACAGGATCGGCGCGTGCTGCAGCTTGACCCGCGCCATATCGACGATGTTCTGCGCCATCTGCGCGAAGCCCAGCGCATGGCACGAATCGGCGCCCTTCTGCTTGCCCAGGCCGATCGACAGCATCTTGACCAGGCCGCTCTCGCTTGCGCCGCTGAAGCTGGTGTGCGGCTTGACGCGGTTGACGACGACGATGCCGTCGGCCTGCATCGCCCGCTTGTCCATGTAGACGGGCAGGCCGTTGGGCAACCGGCCGAGCTCGACCGTTTCCATCGACGAGACAATCGGGCAGCCGACGGTGGCTTCGTTCACGCCAAGCGCGGCGAGCAGTTCGGTCTGGCCCTCGGCCGTGGCGCC
>JBFINI010000109.1:0-8908 GCA_041611275.1 Burkholderiaceae bacterium | reverse complement strand
TCGACGCCCTGCGTCTTTTCGCCATTCGCGCCGAGCGCATTGAATGGGAACGGCCTGCGCTTTCGCAACTCATCAAGGCGATCGTCGGCGAAAGCGGCCTGAAGATGCCGCAAGTTGCGGTGCCGCTGCGGGTAGCGGTCACTGGCCGGGTGCAGACCCCGTCGATCGATGCCGTGCTTGAACTGATCGGCCGCGAGCGTGTGCTCGAACGGCTGCGCAGCGCATTGGCACGCGTCGGCAACTGATGGCGGCCTCAGAGCATTCGGTCCACGCGCGCCGATGTCGCAGTTTCTCGCGCAGAACGGGCGATGCAGCATCGCGACCCCTTCGCCGCTTTCGCCTTTGCCGCCCCTTGACACTGCCGCAACGTCCCGATGCCTGGCGCCGGGCCTTCTCCGTGCTGATGGGCCGCCGTTTGCCTGCTGCGTGGTCGCCGCTATAATCCGCCGCTCTTGCGTGGGGGTATAGCTCAGCTGGGAGAGCGCTTGCATGGCATGCAAGAGGTCAGCGGTTCGATCCCGCTTACCTCCACCACGATCAATCGAAGGATTCGTCCCCTTCGTCTAGAGGCCTAGGACACCGCCCTTTCACGGCGATAACAGGGGTTCGAATCCCCTAGGGGACGCCAGTTGGTCTTGCTCAGGGGTTAGCGCTGAGCTGACCCCTGTCATTTTGTGCCAGGCACTCACCCGCGGGTAACGCACATCGCAGGTGCGAACCGCAGGTCCTGTCTGGCGCGGTACGACGCATCAGTTCAAGTTTCGGATGGCCGAAGAGACCACGGAAAAGCCTCGCCGGTGGCGCCGATGGCTGCTCGACATCGCCTTGGTGCTGATGGTGTTCGCGGCCGTCCAGTTCTTCGTCACCCGCGACGTCGTTCGCGGCCCCTTGCCGTTGTTGCAAGGTGAGATCCTCGATGGCACTTCGCTGACCTCAGCGCAATGGCGCCTGGATCATGCCGATGAGGCCTTCTTGCTGTATGTCTGGGCAACCTGGTGCCCGATCTGCAAGACCGTCGAGGGCAATGTCGATGCGGTGGCGGCGACTGCACCGGTGTTGACGGTGGCGATGCAGTCCGGCCGCAGCGCTGATATCAGCCGCTTTCTCGCCGCGCGCGGCTACCGCTGGACGACGCTCGTTGACGACGACGCGAGTCTAAGCCGGCAGCTCGGAGTTGACGCCGTACCGACGCTGATCTTTGTCGATCGCGCCGGGCAGGTTCGCAGCGTGACGCAGGGCTACACGAGCGAGATCGGTATTCGGCTGCGGCTGTGGTGGGCGTATTGGCTGGCCTGAGCTTGCAACAGCCTGTCAGCGCAAGCCCGTCAAGGTCTCGCGCGCCTTGCTGAGTTTCTGTTCGGCGGCGGTTACCGACGCTTCGAGGGCGGCGATCCGTTGCTCGTAGGCCGGGCCGCGGCGCGCGCCGCCCCCCACCTTGCCAAGCATTTCACCCGCCTGCGGCTCACGGCCGCTTTCCAGCGCCTGTCTCGCAGAATCGAGTTCGCGCTCGGCTGCGGCGACGGCGGCGTAGGCTTCTTCCCGTTGCGCCGCACGTTCACGCAGGCGTTCATCGACGGCGGCCGCCCGCTCCCGCAGGCTTGGGTCGGCCGGCCGCGCGGCTTCTGGAGTGGGCGCTGGCTCAGGCAGCGGTTCGACGATGCGTTTCTGGACAATCACTGCGCCGGGCGGCGGCTGATCGGTGAACAGCACGCGGCCATCAGGCAGGCGGACCTGGTAGATCGTGGTCTGGGCGCTGGCGCCAGTTGCCAGCAGGCTGAGCACGGCGCCGAGAATGAAGCTACGCATCGACGGGAACCTTGCGCGTTGATGATGACCCATACAACGTACGCGCGCACCGCGGCGTGCACAAGGTAATCTCGGCCTGCGTTTGTGTTGTCGTCATCGGGAGGCGCTGCACAGCGCTGGAGCGATCGGTGCAGTGTCAGCCAGCGTCCGGCAGCGCCAGCTTTTCAAGCGGCGCGCGGCCGGAGGCAGCGCTGAGATGCGCCAGACGATCGGCGGTGCCGGCACCGACCATCTCCCAGGTAAAGCGCCAGGTCCAGCACTGCTGCGATCCGGGGGTGTTCATCCGGTGCTCGCTGGATAGCCCGAGCACGTCCTGCAGCGGAAAGATGACCCAGTTGGCCACTGACTGGTTCAGCACGCGCAATGCGGCCCAGTGCACAGCGGCCCTTTGGTCGGGCTCGAGGTAGGTTTCGGCAAAGGCGCGTTCGCGCGGCGAGGCCTGCTTCCACCAGCCGGCGAAGGTGTCGTTGTCGTGGGTGCCCGAATAGGCAATGGTGTTGGCGATGTAGTTGTGCGGCAGGTATAGGTGTTCGGCCTCCTCGCCGAACGCAAACTGCAGGATGCGCATGCCCGGGAAACCGAAATGATCGCGCAGCACTTCGACATCCGGCGTGATCACCCCGAGATCTTCGGCGACGATCGGCAGCGCCCCCAGTGCCTTGGCGATTGCCTCGAACAGTTCGGCGCCCGGGCCGTTCACCCAGCGACCGTCGATCGCCGTGGGGCTCGCAGCCGGGATCTCCCAGTAGCCGGCGAAGCCCCGGAAATGATCGAGCCGCACCCAGTCGGCAAGATCGAGTTGGCGACGCACGCGGGCAATCCACCATGCGTAGCCATCGCGCCGCATGGCGCTCCAGTCGTACAGCGGGTTGCCCCAGCGCTGGCCGGTGACGCTGAAATAATCGGGTGGCACGCCGGCGACCACGCTGGGCTGCATTTTCTCGTCGAGCAGATACAGGTCGGGCCGGGCCCAGCAATCGGCGGAATGATGGGCGACGAAGATCGGCAGATCACCGAGCAGCAGTACGCCGCGCTCGTTGGCGTAGCGCCGAACCGCCTGCCACTGCAAATCGAAGCACCACTGGGTGAAGCGCCAGAACATCACGTCGGCGGCCAGGCGCTGATTGGCCGCCGCCAGCGCCCGCGGATCGCGCCGTGCCAGCGCCGGATCCCATTGCGGCCAGGGAACGAATCCGGACTCGGCACGGATCGACTCGTCGAGCGCCATGAACAGCGCGTAGTCATCGAGCCAGTTCGCCTGCGCCGCGCAGTAGGCGTCGAAAGAGGCGCGGTCAACGGTCGATGCCTTATCGAAGAAGCCCGTCGCTGCGGTGGCCAGCTTGCCCATGCGCCAGTCGACCACGGTCGCGAAGTCGACACGCTGGCTGTCGAAACGCGCGATCTCTTCCGTCGGTATCGGCGCCAGCCAGCCGCTCTTCACCAGGGGCTCGAGCGCGATCAGCAGCGGAGAGCCGGCGAAGGCGGACACACTCGCGTAAGGCGAGTTGCCGGGTCCGATCGGGTTCAGCGGCAGCATCTGCCACAGGCTCTGCCCGGCGGTGGTCAGCCAGTCGACGAAATGAAAGGCGGCCGAGCCGAAATCGCCGCTGCCGTGCGGGCCGGGCAGTGACGTCGGGTGCAGCAGGATGCCTGAGCGGCGACGGTCTAGCGCGGCCATGCCGGCCGCGCGCGAGTGAACGGTAGTAGCCCCGTCAGCCATCGGCGAGCAGGACCAGCACGGACTGCGCCGGCACTTCGATCATCGGGCTGTCGATCGCCTGTGGCTCCGCCGCCGGCTCACTTGAATCAAGCAGGCAGCGCCAGCGACCCTCCGGCAGCGTGCTGAGCTGCTCGCGCGGCTCGGCGTTGAAGATGAGCAGGACCGCGTTGCCGTCATCACCCGTGAATTTCACCATCAGGCAATGGCGAGCAGCGTCGTGCCAGCGCGCCGGCGTCATTTCATGGCCGGCTAGGTCGCGCCATTCGACATCACGCCGGCCGTTGGCGCGTGCGTGGTCCGATAGCCAGCGCGTTTGCCGCAACAACGGCAACTGCTGTCGCAACGTGGCCAGGCGGCCGACGAATTCCGCCAAAGCGGTATTACCCCGCGCCCAATCGAGCCAGGTGAGGTCGCTGTCCTGGCAGTAAGCATTGTTGTTGCCGCGCTGCGTGTGTCCGAGTTCGTCGCCGGCGGTGAGCATCGGCGTGCCCTGACCCAGCAAGGTCACGGCGAGCAGCGCTCGCATCAGGCGGCCACGCTCTTCGGTGACCGCGGCGTCACCGGTCGGGCCCTCGACGCCGCAATTGACGCTGTGATTGGCGTTATGGCCGTCGTTGTTCGCTTCGCCGTTGGCATCGTTGTGCTTGTGCCGGTAGCTCGTCAGGTCGTGCAGTGTGAAGCCGTCGTGCGAGGTGACGTAATTGACCGACGATAGCGGCGTGCGCTGGCCATGCTGGAAGCGATCAGACGAAGCGAGCAGGCGGCGTGCGAACTCGGCGCGGTCGGCGCTGCGGGTCAGCCAGAACTGGCGCATGCCGTCGCGGAAACGGTCATTCCACTCGAGCCAGCGATCGGGAAAGTGGCCGACCTGATAGCCGCCGTAGCCGAGATCCCACGGCTCGGCGATCAGCCGCGCCCGGGCCAGCACCGGGTCCTGCGCCAGTGCCGTGAAAAAAGGCGCCTGGGTGTCGAAGCCATGCGCAAGGCGGCCAAGTACCGGCGCCAGATCGAAGCGGAAGCCGTCGACGCCCATTTCCTCGACCCAATAACGCAGGCAGTCGAGCACGAAGCGGGTGACGCGCGGATGGGCGACGTTCACCGTGTTGCCGCAGCCGCTGATGTTCTCGTAGCGCGCGCGATCGTGCTGCAAGCGGTACCAGGCTGTGTTGTCGAGGCCGCGCATCGACAAGGTCGGGCCGGTTTCGTCGCTTTCGGCCGTGTGATTGAAGACAACGTCGATCACCACCTCGAAGCCATCTTCGTGCAGGCGATCGACCATGGCGCGGAACTCGCGCCGCGCCGCGCCGCTGTCGCCGGGCGTGCTCGATAGCCGCGGATCGGGGCAGAAGAAGCCGAGGGTGTTGTAGCCCCAGTAGTTGGTCAGATTCAGCTGCGCCAGCCGCTCCTCGGTCAGCGCGTAGTGCACCGGCAACAACGACAGCGTGGTGACGCCGAGTTTCTTCAGGTGTCCGATGACCGCCGGGTGCGCGAGGCCAGCATAGGTGCCACGCAGCGGCGGCGGTACCTCCGGATGCAGACGGGTGAAGCCCTTGACATGCACTTCGTACAGCACCATCGCATCGGCCGGATGCGGATCGGGCCGAGAGGCGGGCGGCGCGAGCGGCGCGCTGACCCGTGCTTTCAATGCAAGTGCGGCGTTGTCTCGAGTATCGAGGCTCGCCGCGCCGTCGAGCGTGTTCTTGCGGTAGCCGAAATGCTCATCACGCCATTCAAACTGGCCCACGATCTCGCGCGCATACGGGTCGAGCAACAGTTTGTGCGGATTGAAGCGGTGGCCGGCTTCAGGCTGGTACGGCCCGCTGGCACGCAGCCCGTAGACGCTTCCGGGCCCGAGCGTCGGAACAAAGCCGTGCCAGATGCCGTCGGTCCGGCCGGGCAGGCGGTGGCGGGCGATCTCAGTGGTGCCGTCGGCATCGAACAGGCAAAGCTCGATGTACTGCGCGTGCTCACTGGCCACGGCGAAGTTCACGCCGCCGGCGCGCGGTGTTGCCCCAAGCGGAAAAGGCTGGCCGATCGACAGCGTGGGCGGCATGCGCATCGTGGGGTTTCGGATCGCGGCCGGCGCGCGAGGCTACACGGCGATCTTCCAGATGTTGCGCGCGTATTCGCGCACCGTGCGATCGGACGAAAATTGACCCATGGCAGCGATGTTGTGGATTGCCATCTTTGCCCAGCGTTGTGGCTCGGCGAACGCGCGGTCGACTTGCTGCTGTGCTTGCAGAAACGCGGCGAAGTCGGCGAGCAGGAAATAGTGGTCGTGATAAAGCAGCGAACTGACCAGCGCGCGGTAGCGGTGTGGCTCGTCGGGCGAGAAGCGTCCGTCGGCAACCGCGTCGAGCACAGCCTTCAGTTGGGCGTTTTCCTCGTAGTACCGGCGCGGGACGTAGCCGAGCGTTCGCTGTGCGGCGACATCCTCGGCACGCAGTCCGAAGATGAAGATGTTCGCTTCGCCGACCGCATGGGCGATCTCGATGTTGGCGCCGTCCCAGGTGCCGATCGTCAGCGCGCCGTTCAGCGCGAACTTCATGTTGCCGGTGCCCGAGGCCTCGGTGCCGGCGGTGGAGATCTGCTCCGAAAGGTCGGCCGCAGGAATGACGCGCTCGGCCATCGAGACGCCGTAGTTCGGCATGAAGACGACCTTGAGCAGGCCATCTAACCGGGGGTCGCTGTTGACGATGCGGGCAACGTCGTGGATCAGGTGGATCACTGTCTTGGCGGCGACATAGGCGGTGGCCGCCTTGCCGGCGAAGATCACCGTCCGCGGCACACGCGGTCGCGACGGCTCGGCGATGATGCTCTGATACTCGGCGATCACACGCAGCACGTTCAGCAGCTGCCGCTTGTATTCGTGCATCCGTTTGACCTGCACGTCGAACAGGCTCGCCGGGTCGACGCGGATGCCGAGATCGCGGCCGATGCGGTTGGCAAGCTGGATCTTGTTCTCGCGCTTGGCCGCGTGAACACGGTCTTGAACCGCCGGGTCATCGGCAAAGCGGACGAACTCGCGCAGCAGATCGAGTTCGAGCCGCCAGCGCTGCCCAATACAGGCATCGAGCAGCACCGACAGCGGCCGGTTGGCCTGGGCCACCCAGCGGCGCGGCGTTACGCCATTGGTGACGTTGGTGAAGCGGCCAGGAAAGATGCGGGCGTAGTCGGCGAAGATGGTCTGCACCATCAGCGCGCTGTGCAGCTGCGAAACCCCGTTGACCTGGTGCGAGCCGACGATCGACAGTGGTGCCATGCGCACGCGCCGCTCGCCGCTTTCGCTGATCAACGATGCCCGCGACAGCAACGCGCCGTCGTCGCCGAACTGCTGGCGAACCTGCAGCAGGAACAGGTGGTTCATCTCGTAAATCAGCTCGACGTGGCGCGGCAGCAGATGCTCGAGCATCGACACCGGCCACGTTTCGAGCGCCTCCGGCATCAGCGTGTGATTTGTATAGGAGAAAACCTTTTCGCACTGCGCCCAGGCCTGCGCCCACGACATCTGGTGTTCGTCGATCAGCAGCCGCATCAGCTCCGGCACGCTGAGCGCCGGGTGCGTATCGTTCAGATGGATCGCGGCATGGTCGGCAAGATTGTCGAGCCGGCCATGCTCAAGCAGATGGCGGGCGACGATGTCCTGCAACGAGGCGCTGACCAGCAGAAACTCCTGCTTCAGCCGCAGTTCACGGCCGGCCAGTGTCGAATCGTCCGGATACAGCACCCAGTTGATCGCCTCGGCGCGCGCATTCGGCGCTACCGCCGCCTGATGTTCGCCGCGCGAGAAGGCGGCGAAATCGAGCGACTCGAACGCGCGCGCTTGCCACAAACGCAGCGTGGCGACTCGGCGCGTGCCGTGGCCGGGCACGATGAAGTCGAATGCATCGGCGTGCACCGTTTCGGCGGCAACCCAGCGACGCGCTCCCGGCTCGCCCTCGACGTAGCCGCCAAAGCCGACCGGATAGGAAATGTCCTGCCGGGCAATGCACCAGTGATCGCCGGCCTTCAGCCAGGCGTCGGGCAACTCGACCTGGCGGCCATCACGGATCGTCTGCGCAAACATGCCGAACTGGTAGCGCATGCCGTAGCCGAAGGCCGGCAGGCCGAGCGTTGCCATCGAATCGAGGAAGCAGGCGGCAAGCCGGCCGAGGCCGCCATTGCCGAGCGCGGCGTCCGATTCGTTTTCGAAAAGTTCGGCCAGCGTCTCTTCGCCACCGATGCCCTCGCGCGCCGCCGGCAGCAGATCGAGCGCATCGAGCGCATTGGCCAGCGCACGGCCCATCAGGAATTCCATCGACAGATAGTTGATGCGCCGGGCACGATGAGCGAAGTCATCGCGCTGCGTCTCGCTCCAGCGATTGGCGAGCTCGCCGCGGCACACGGCGGCCAGCGCGCGCAGCCAGCCCGCGGACGCACTTGGCCGCTCGGGCATGCCTTGCGCAAAGCGCATATGGCGCATCACCTGCTCGAGCAGGTCTTCCTTGGTCATTGCGGAACGAGGCATGGCGGATGTGCGGTCAGCGGCAATGGCGACCGCTGCCGATACGGCACCCTTCGATCTCCGGCGAACGACAACCGGCAGGCGATAGGCGGAGGTGAAATCGAGGAGCTGGCGCGCTGGCGACGCTGACACTCGTCGAGGTCAGGCACGATGCGATCGACCCGGTCGCCAGCCGCAGAAGCAGTGGCATGCCGATGGGCCTGGTGCAGCCCGCAAGCTTGCCCGCGTGATGTTTCGATCAACCGCCCGACCCCCTTGTCCTCGATGTGACGTTGATGGGATGCGGCATTCTATCTGCGATCGTGACACTGTCGTTTGTTGCGCCGCGGGCGGCAACAATGCACCGCTAGAATCGATTGCATGCCGGTGCCGTACGCTCACCTTCGCCTGCACTCCGAGTTTTCTGTCGTTGATGGGCTGGTGCGGCTCGACGCGGCTGCAGCCGCTGCTGCGGCCGACGGGCAGGGCGCGCTGGCGCTGACCGACAGCGCCAACCTGTTCGGCGCCGTGCGCTTCTACCAGGCGACGCGGGCCGCGGGTGTCAAACCGATCATCGGTGTCGACGCCTGGATCAGCAACGATGCGGATCGCGACGCGCCCCATCGACTGCTGCTGCTGGCGATGAACCGCGACGGCTACCTTAATCTGTGCGAGTTGCTGTCGCGGGCGTGGATCGAAAATGCGCATCGCAGCCGTGCCGAGATGCGGCTCGACTGGTTCGAGCGCAACGGCGATGGACTGATCGCTTTATCGGGTGCGGCGCAAGGGGAGATCGGGACGCTGCTCGCGCTCGGCAACTGGAACGCCGGGCGTGAAGCTGCGGCCAGGCTGGCGTCACTGTTCCCGCATCGCTTCTACATCGAGCTGCAGCGCGCCGG